>DUGO01000144.1 GCA_013331375.1 Candidatus Methanoperedentaceae archaeon
CAGTGATGACGTATTACAACCTGATATTCAGGCGGGGGCATGAGAGATTTGCAGAGGACTGTGCATCGTCCGGCATATCCGGCATCATCGTCCCCGACCTCCCGCCTGAGGAATCGGGTGAGCTTGCCGCAGTCTGCAGGAAGCATGACATTGACCTCATCTATCTTGCAGCGCCGACGACCGCAGGGGCGAGGCTGTCGCACATAACGGCTCACGCGAGCGGCTTCATATATCTCGTTGCGCGCCTCGGCGTGACTGGCGCGCGTGCCGATATCGCTGACTCGACAAAAGAGCTTATCGGCAGGGTACGTACTGCAACGCCAAAAGCAGTCGGGTTCGGTATATCGAACGGCAGGCAGGCGGGAGAGATAATCCGGGCAGGCGCGGATGGCGTGATTGTCGGCTCGGCATTCGTGGACATTATCGCGAAGGGAGTGGATGTCGAGCAGAAGCTTGAGGCGCTCGCGAGGGAGCTGAAGGAAGGGATACGGGTGGGGCGGAGGTAAAAACATTAAATTGGAAAAGATACATATATAGCACGAAGAAAACAACCAAAAGAGAATAAAAATATCAGCCATGCACAGAAATGTGCGCCCTTATGAACCATTATGAAGAGCCTGGAAGAAATAAAAAAAATCCTTACGAAACATAAGGAAAAATTGAAAGAAAGATACGGTATAAAGGAAATTGAGATTTTTGGCTCTTACGTGAGAGGTGAACAAACTGAGAAAAGCGATATTGATATACTGGTTGATTTCTATGAAATACCGGATGTTTTTGACTTACTCAGATTGGAGCGTTCACTTCGTCGAATTTTAAGAAGCAAAGTGGATGTAGTCAGAAAACAGGCTGTGAGAAAGGAGCTGAAAGATAAAATCCTATCGGAAGCAATTAAAATATGATTCGCGATTACAGGCTTTTTATAAAAGACATTCTGGATTCGATAGATAGAATCGAGAAGTTTGTCGGAGATATGGATTTCGAAGAGTTCGTAGAAGATGATAAGACATCAACTGCAGTTGTTAAAAAGATTGAGATTATAGGCGAAGCCATCAAAAACATCCCTAAGGATGTTAAAGAAAGATATGGCTACATACCGTGGCGTGATATAGTCAGGATGAGAAACAAGATTACCCATGATTATTTTGGGATTGATTATGAAATAGTCTGGAATGTGGTGAAGGAGAAACTGCCTGGATTAAGAGCTCAGGTAGAACAGGTGTTAAAAGATATCGAATAAACTCATCGCAACCTATTTCAACCCATCCAGAACAATATGCTGAAAAATGAAGCTCACTCTCGACCCCGGTCTGAAATACTTCCCTGGCACACAGCGGGTTTTCGACCCTGAGACGTCGCTTGCCCGCACAAAGGACATGCTGCCTGAGATTGGCGTCACGCGCATAGCCAGCATCACAGACCTTGACCGTGTGGGGATACCTGTGTTCTCTGCTGTCAGACCGAGCGCTGCGAGAGGCGCCATCTCGATATATTCAGGAAAAGGCGCGAGCGAAACGGTTGCAAGGATCTCAGCCATAATGGAGAGCTTTGAGCGCTGCCTTGCAGAGCAGCCCGAGGTCAGCATGAACCTGAAGGGGGTAGATATCGCATGCGAGCGGCGGACAGGCACGTACGAGAAGTCCAGGGACGACTCGCTGAACCCGAATGAGCTTCTCCTGCCCATGCCGCTTCTTGCAGGCACTGTGCTCGAATGGGTGGGCGGCTGGGACCTGCTCCGCGAAGAGGATGTATTCGTACCTGCGAATGCGGTTTTTCATCCATATGTCCCGGCAGGCGGGATGCCGCTGTTCAGGAGCAACACGAACGGTCTTGCGGCAGGCAATACCATGGAGGAAGCCGTACTCCACGGGCTGCTTGAAGTAATTGAGCGCGATGCCCTCGGCATAGCAGAGTCCACGAAAAATCCGGGCAGGGAACTCATAGTGAACGATGGCGTAAACCGTGAGCTCATGAAAAAATTCGACGACGCCGGTGTCGCGGTAAAGCTCTGGCTCCTCGACTCAGACATCGACATTCCGACAGTGGTCGCTGCGCTTGACGACCCGGTCCTGCGAGATCCCGCCCTGCTCGTCATGGGAGCCGGAAGCCATCTCAAGCCCGAGATTGCAGCCTCCAGGGCGCTGACTGAAGCGGCACAGTCACGGGTCGTGCAGATTCACGGCGCACGGGAGGACACCAACCGAGAAAGCATAGTGCGTACGATAGGGTACGAGAGGCTCAGGCGCATGAACGGCTACTGGTACGGGACCGGGGACAGCATCCGCATTGACCAGCTTGAGGACAGCTCCAGCGACTCGCCGGCGAGGAATATCGAGACCGTGCTTGAGCGCCTCGGGGACCCGGCAGAAAGAGCGATCATTGTTGACCTATCGAGGAAAGGTGTTAAGGTGCCGGTCATAAGAGCCATCATCCCTACCTTTGAGCTCTTCACGATAGACAGGGAGCGCCGCGGCGCACGCCTCGCAAAAGCTAAGAACAGGGCTGTTGCTCGATGAGGGTCATCGTTTACACAGGCACGAGCATCAGCACTCCTGAGGCAAGGAAAATCATAGACGCCGAATACCAGCCTCCGGTCAGGCGGGATGACCTCAGGAGCATCAAAGGGCACGTTGACGTAATCGGCATCATTGACGGTGTATTCTTTGACCGTGCAGCAGTCGCGCACCGTGAAATTATCGAAATCATGAACAGTGGTACGGTTGTGGTGGGCGGCTCGAGCATGGGCGCGCTGCGTGCAGCAGAGCTTGCGCCGTACGGCATGATAGGCGTGGGAACGATTTTCGGCTGGTACAGGGACGGCGTCATCGAATCCGACGATGAGGTGGCAGTGACATTCAACCCCGATACGCTTGCGCCCCTCTCAGTTCCGCTGGTCAACGTGCGTGCAACGCTTGAGGCTGCTGTGTCTGCTGGCGTGCTCACTGGCGCGTCTGCGTCATCACTCATCAGGCTCACACGAAAGATGTTCTATCCAGACAGGAACTATACAGGCATCCTGAAGATGGGTGTTGAGGCATGGGTATTATCGAATGAGCAAAAAGAGATGCTATCAGGGTTCATCAGCGAGCACGAGATTGACGTGAAAAAGCAGGATGCTGTCCTTGTGCTTGAAAAGGTCAGGGAGATTGCAGGCGCGAAATGAAGCCCAAGCTAACCAGTATCGCGGCTCCCGTATTTGCGCACATGCTCCCATGCGCTGTGGTATTTCCCGAACCGTGCGTCTTTCGAGTAAATCCCCATGTTTTCGCGTTTGAATAACTCCCTGTCCCTGCCAACGGGACAGACCTTGATGCATATTANNCCTGTACTCATCCCGCAGCTCGCTGCTGCGCACAGCGCAGAGCTTCTTATCCATGGGCGGCGGGAATTCGCCTTTACCTGGTATCGCATGCACGGGACAGCTCCGCACACAGCGCATGCACCGCGTGCACAGGTCAGTGCCTTTTATGGGAGACGGGGGTATGGCGGCTGTCGTGAACACAGACG
>DUGO01000161.1 GCA_013331375.1 Candidatus Methanoperedentaceae archaeon
CTTGACAGGAGCAGGGGGGAATGGGGCGAGGCAGCAGACGATGTCTCATCCATTACCATCAACTATTTCTTCTATTCGATGCAGCAGTACGGCTCGCTCAAAGGCGCATGGAAGAAGCTCTTCGAGTCATTTATTGGGAATTACCTTGAAAAATCTGGAGACGATGAGCTGCTCAGGGTGATACAGCCGTTTTTCGCATTCAGGGGACTTGTCGTGGCAAGCCCGGTGTGGTATCCAAACCTTCCAGAGGGTGTGCGGGAAAAGCTATTCAATTTCATAGACAATGTGCTTGATAGCGACGAGTTCGATTACAAGCGCGTTGATTCTTACCTGAGGTAAAAATGGCATGGGCATTGTGGTTCACAGGGCTTCCGGGCAGCGGCAAGACAGCACTGTCGAAAAGGACGATGAACCTGCTGCGGCGGAACGGCATACGGGTCAAAGTGCTTGAGCTCGACGAGATTCGCAGGTTCGTAACCCCAAACCCAAGGTACACCGATGAGGAGCGCGATATCGTTTATGCGTCCCTTGCTTACATGGCGAAGCTGCTCACAGAGAGCGGAATGAATGTGATAATCGATGCGACCGCAAACAGGAGGCGGTACAGGGACCTTGCGCGTTCCATCATACCGGATTTCGCTGAGGTCTTTGTCAGGTGCCCGCTTGAGCTCTGCATGGAACGGGAGCGGAAACGCATAGCGAAATTCTCTCCGAAGGGGATATACGATAGGTCCGCGCAGCCAAGCGCAACCGTCCCCGGGGTGAACGTGCCATACGAGGAGCCGCTGTCGCCTGAGATAATAATCGACAGCGACAGGACTGATGCTTTCGAGGGCGCTGAGGTTGTAGTAAAAAGGCTGAAGGAGATGTTCAAATGAAGCTGGAAACGCTTCTCGAAATCGCCAATGAGGTCAGAGATATAGTCCGCTCGTACATCCGGGATAATCAGGACTACGGGGAGGTGCTCACAAGGCGCAAGAGGGACATCACGCGCAGGGTGGACATGGCTGCTGAGCAGGCTCTTGATGCTGCGCTGGAATCGCGCGACATCGGGGCGCACATCATCTCAGAGGAGCTCGGTGAACGCACTATTGGGATGCCGGAATGCACACTCGTATTTGACCCTATTGACGGCTCGACAAACGCAACGTGCGGCATCCCATTTTTCTGCACCTCCATTGCCTGTTCTCATAAGATAGAATCCGTGACACTAAGTGATATAGAAATTGGTGCGGTCTGCAGCATACAGGGAGATGTGTATCATGCGGTTGCAGGAGGCGGCGCATTCCGAAACGGCAAGCCTCTCGGGCAGAAGCGCGGCACCCGCACCAAGCCCGTGGTTGCGGTATATTCTTACGGTGTTTCCCATGTCCCGTCCGGGCTCATCGAGCTTGAGAAGACCATCATAGTGCGGACACTCGGCAGCATTGCGCTTGATATGTGCTACGTTGCAGACGGCACGCTGGACGGAGTTGTGGACACGAGGGACATGCTCAGTGCTTATNNTTATCAGGTGCCCCACTTGACGGAGATGCTAAGGCTACGGCTTTGAGGATGACAGGGACAAAGAACAGAGAGCTGCATAACAGGATTATTAGATTCATAGGTGGTGCAGGAGAGCATGAAAGCAGCAGTGTTTGACCCGTTCTCTGGCGCATCAGGTGATATGATAATCGCGAGCCTTGTGGATGCCGGGGCAGACGCGGATACGGTAAGGGAGGCTATGGAAGCGTCAGGCGATGTCGAAGTTGACATACGGGAGGCGGAGCGCAGGGGCATCCGCGCAACAGGGATCACGGTCACTGTGAAAAGAGAATTGACAGGGTCGTATCCCGAGCTTCTGGAGCATGTCGGGTCCATCGGGCTTTCCGGCGAAATCGCAACAAGTGCAGCTGCCATCTTTGATATAATGGCTGCGGCTGAGGCGCGCGTCCATGGNNAGGCCGCTGAGGCGCGCGTCCATGGGATAGATAAGAACGAGCTGCATTTCCACGAGCTCGGGCAGGCTGACGCGATAGCAGATGTGGTGGGCGCTTGCACGGCTTTCAGGGCGCTCGGGCTTCATAAGAGGCGGGTGTTCTGCACACCCATATCGGTGGGCAGGGGCTTCGTCGAGACCTTGCACGGCAAATTACCTGTGCCTGCACCCGCGACCCTTGAGATACTGCGGGGCAGCGGGCTTTTATGGAAGGGCGGACCTTTCGATTTCGAGATGCTGACACCTACCGGCGCTGCGATTCTTTCGCATTTCGCTGCTGAGAGTGGGGATTTCCCCCAGATTAGAGTTGAAAAAACAGGTTACGGCGCGGGCATGATGGACTTTGCCGCACCCAACGTGCTGCGGCTCGCGCTGGGCGAGGTCGATGATGCACTCATCAGCGACAGGATAGAGATGCTTGAGACCAATATCGATAATGTGACTGGAGAGGTGCTCGGCAACCTGATAGATGAGCTCATGGAAGCGGGAGCCAGGGACGTTAGCGTGCTCCCGGCTGTGATGAAGAAGGGGCGAAGCGGGCACGTGGTGCGTGTGGTAGTGAAACCCGAGGATTCGCCTGCAATCGCCCGGAAGATGATAGAAGAGACCGGGTCGCTTGGCATCAGGGTGCATCCTGTCAGGCACAGGCTGATAGCGCAGCGTGAAGCGCATACGGCTGAAGTTGCCATAGCTGGCGTGAGGCATGCGGTATCAGTGAAGGTGGCAAAAGACCTGTATGGAGCCATTCTCAGCGTGGCTCCCGAGTTCGAGGACTGCAGGAAGGTTTCGAAAAACTCGGGGATACCTGTTCGCGAGATCATGCGAAGAGCGCAGGAAGCCGCATGGAAATCGCTATCAGAAGAATGATTTGATGATCTCGAACAGGATAAGGATTACTATCAGCACTTCCACGATGAGCGCCATCCTTGTGGATGTAAGCTCTGTTGCGGTGCTGTACAGGTTATGCAGCGTGTTTATCTTGTGGTGAACGATATTTTCGAACTCTCCCACTTTGAGCAGGTTGAGCATGCGCTCGTATGCAGACTGGTAGTACCAGTCCTGCGTGACCTTGTGCGGATTCATCAGGTCCTCTATGTCATCAAGGATGGCAAGCTCTATCTCGTTAACCTTGATGAGCGCGCTCTCAAGCTTCCCCGGCGCCTGACCTAGGAGGTAGAACCTTGACCGCCGTATGCTCTTGATCGCAGTGAACGCAGAGCCGATCTCTGTGTCTATTCTCCAGTCATATACCTGGAATAGCATGAGAAGGGACAGCGTAAGCTCGATCAGCTCGCGCAGCTCCTTCAGGTAGTCATCGCAGCCAATGATGAGAACGCCTTCGGGCGACACAAGATACAGGTCTTCGTCATAATAGGATATGTCGTTCTTGAGCTTCTCGGTTATCTCCCTGCCGTGCAGCCTGCGAAGCGATGTCTCGCCCGAGAGGAAACGCGTGACTATCTCGCCGTATTTCTCCTTCAGCTCCTTCTGGTCGAGCTTCGGGGTATATTCCTTCATCTGCAGGAGCGTGAACCTCTTCATGTTCCTGTAATAAGCACCCCTGAAACCCGGGCTGAGCTTCTGCCGTATCTCAGCCACTTTTCTTATCGAGAAGGTGTTGAAGTCCACGCCTTCGATATAGATGGTATTTGAGTGGAGCGCGACGAGCAGGTCGCTGAACAGTATGTTCTCTCGGACCTTGAACTCAGCACGCAGTATGGACACGCCTGACACGAAAACGTCTGTGAACAGGTCAACCGAGCACGTGACCTTCTCATTGCCAGCGGATATCACGCCCACGAACTCATGCTGCTCGATCTGGATTGGCTTGTTCCAGTGCTCCACAATGACGTCTGACCCTACGAGCTTTAAGAGCTCTGTCTTGTCAATCTCACCCTCATGGCTGAAGATGGTTAATATTGTCAGGTTGCCGTTGTGCGGTATGAGGTCTTCCATCGGACGTATATTGTACTGTTAACTATATAATTTAAAGGGTAGCCAGCAAAAACCGGGACGGAGTATAGATTACCGGTACTCTCATCCCGTTTTCTCCCCGGGATATCCCCGGACTATCCCTTCTATTTCTTCCGGGCTCTCAAGCACGGTCAGCCCCGGCATCCTCCTGAGCTTGCCCACATAACCGATATCTATCTCCCGCATCGTCAGGGTTAATTTCTTGCCACCCGGCAGCGTGGTCACGACCTCTCCCGGCTTCAGGTCAGCAGGGAATATATAAACAGGTATATTAGCCTTCATAGCCTGGGCGGCTGCGTTGGTGAGGAGCGAATCCGATATGCCCTGCGCAATCTTGTTCGCGGTGTTAGAGGTCGAGGGGCATATCAGCAGGAAGTCGTACTTGCCGAGCTGCAGGTCGCCCACAAGGAACGGGGCATTTGGTGTCTTCTCCACCCTCACCGTAAAATTGTCGTTAAGGGATTTCCACAGCTTATACCATTTGACCACGACCTCACCGCTTACTGAAAGATACACCCTTATATTTGCCCCGTACCGCTCCTTGAGCCCCTTCATTATTGTTACGGTCTCTTCAAGGTGGTCTCCGCATCCTGTTATTCCCCATGCGATGTTAAGGCTCATGTTAAGCCCCTGGCTTTCTTCAGCATTGCTGCGGTTTTTACCAGCCTGTCCACGGTCCGGCGCATGCTGCGCAACCCCTCCTCGTCTTCCCGCACGCCTTCCTCAAGCCTGTCCTTTGACCAGAAGGTGCCGCCCATGTTCGCTCCGAAAGAGCCCCCGCCGACAGGTATCATCTCATTGATGATATAGAAGTTGAGGACTGACTGGAGCGCCAGCTC
>DUGO01000179.1 GCA_013331375.1 Candidatus Methanoperedentaceae archaeon
GTCCACGCATGCAAGCCTGCCCGCGTTGCAGTGGGTCAGCACAGTATCACCGTCATCCAGGAGCGCAGCCCCGTGCCTGCCAATTTCCATATTGGTCATGACGTCCTCGTCCGCAATGTCCTTTGCCTCACGGAGCGCAATCTTGCGAGCTTTCCGTACGTCTTTCGCCTTCCGGACAGCGGATATGACGCGGTCAACACCCCATGCGAGGTTGATTGCAGTGGGTCTTGTCTGCTTAATGGCGTCCCCGGCGGATTCAATATCATGCATGAGCTCCCGCAGGCTTTTTTTGCTGCTCGTACGGGCTGCAAGGGCTATCCCGAATCCCCCGGCTGCGCCGAGAGCGGGCGCGCCTCTCACCCTCAGCGACTTTATGGCTTCGCAGAGCGAGCCGATGGTGCGGCACTCAACCATCCTGAACTCGGCTGGCAGGAGTGTCTGGTCTATCATAACAATCGTATTTTCATCGTCGTCCCAGTCAATCGTTCGCAAGCTAATCGCCTCTTCGCATGAGCAGTAAGCGCAGGAACCTGTTATACATGCTGATATCTTCGAGCCTGACGTTCTCATCAGGCGCATGCGCCCCGGACTCCACCCTGCGCCCAATGCCGAATGCGCATGCTGGCATGCCCGCGACAGCCGCTGCATAAGCAACGTCAAGCGAGCCCTGTGTGCCCGATGTCTCAATCGCAGTCCCGAAAGCGGAATCTGCTGCCTCCTGTACCTCCCTCACCCAGGGATGCTCTGGCGGGGTATACAGCGGCGGGTATATCTGGCTACAGGCAAGCTCGCACTTAAGCGATGGGTCTTTTTCCTTTGCACGCCCAACGGCTTCCCTAATTTCCCTGCAGGCTTCACGCACATCCTCTTCAGGCGTGACTCTCCTGTCCCCTATTATGACGCAGGTGTCGGGCACGATATTGTCCTTCACCCCGCCGCTAATCACGCTTATGTTGAGCACAGGCTTCATGTTAGTTATACCCATCTTTTCGCCTGCGACCGCACTCATCCTGATGTTCGAGACCCGCCTCTCGATGCGTGATTTAAGCGAGAGCAGCTCGTTCATCACGGGAACGCTCTTCTCTATCGCGTTGACGCCCATGAAGCTGTATCCGCTGTGATACGACTTCCCGTGCACAGTGAGCTTCCAGTTGATGCTGCCGTTCGAGGCTATGGTTACGTCGTCGCTGCTGCCGTCCATGCTCAGGAATACGTCACCTTTCAATACGCCTTTGTCTGCAATATAGCACAGACCCGAGTAAGGACCGACCTCCTCATCCGTTGTAAGCGCTATCAGGAGATTGTATCCCGGCATCTGTCCGGATTCGATGATATGCCCCAGTACCGTGATGAGAGATGCGATTCCTGCCTTCGAGTCGGAGGCGCCCCTGCCGTAGAACTTCCCGTCTTTCACCACTCCTTCAAAAGGCGCCACGCTCCAGCCGTTGCCCGCGGGGACGACGTCAAGGTGGGTGTTTATCACCATAGTCCTGTCCGCGCCCGCATCCAGTGAAGCAAGCAGGTTCACGCGCTCACCATAGTATTTCTCGGGAGGAAGGTTGGGGTTCTTTGAAAGGAACATGTCATGCGGCATCGTGATGCGCTCTGTCCTGAGGTCGAGTTCCCTGAATCTCGATTCTGTGTACGCGACCGCCTCGCCATAGTTGTCACCGGGCGGGACCTGGGTGTTGATGCACACAAGCTCACGCAGTATATTGAGAGTCTCGTCTGTTCCGGTATCGTCTTTCGAGTGCTGCATGCCATTATCACATACACTTAATCTATTAAAATTTTGTACCGACCGCTACCACATCTGCCCGCTTAGCACGGCATCCGTCTTGTCGTTCGTGCTCTGGTTTATCTTGCGTATCCTGACAAGATATTCATCGCCTGCAGGCTGCGGAGCATCAAAGATTGCATCAATGCCCATGTGCCGCAGGTGCTCTGCGAACTTCGACACCGTCTCAAGGCTCCTCACCCGTATCCGCGAGTCCTCGGTTATCTTCTCGCCCCGCTTTTTTTTCTTTATCGTCTCTATGAGCGGCAGGAGCAGGCTTTCCCCGAGCTGCTGGCAGCGCCGCAGCCTATCGTCTTCGCTCTCATCCCACTCCACTGACATATAGCCTTCCCTGACTACCCTTGAAAAGAAGAAATCCCTCCCGTAGTCATTGTAGAACCTGAATGCGTGGCGCAGGTCTGCGCAGTTGCTCTGGGAGCTTGTGTATTTTATCGGCGGTACTGCCATTTCCGGGTCTTTTATAACAACCCCCTCCCTGCCGGCTGCACCCAGCTCTTTTATGATTCTCGTGATGCTGCCGCCGGCTTCTGTAATCGGATATTCCCCGAACATCCGTACTGACTTTATCCCGTACTCCTCCATCAGCGTTCGCCTGCGCATCACGGGCAGCGGCTTCCCTGTCAGCTTTTCTCTGATATCGAACACGAAGAAATCTAAGGACTCGATGCCGTAGATATCCTTTGGCACATACGGGTTATCCGGTCCGACAATTTCACCGCACAGCACAAGCAGAGGATAGTCCTCAAAGAACTCCATGGGAAGCATTCCAGCCACTTTCTCTGTGGTATAAGGGCATGCAAGCCCGCCCCTCGTCAGCGCGACAGGATGTTTCCTGACCTCTGCAACCCTGACGTTGTACCCGTTCATCTTCTCTTCAACAACCACGCTTTTGCACGAAGAGAAATGCTTCAAGAGCGAAGGATAAAGCATCAGCGTACGCGATATTTTAGGAAAACCGCGCACTATGTCATACGGCTCT
>DUGO01000135.1 GCA_013331375.1 Candidatus Methanoperedentaceae archaeon
GGCGAACCCTGTGCAGATTGCCACGTCAGGGACTCATACATGGTACACAGGAAGCGATAACGACCAGTGCTGGAGCTGCCACGTGTCCACAGGGACAGCCCCGAAGGACTTCCACCAGGACACTCTGGTCAAACCCGCGTGTACGTCATGCCATTATAACTATTCGTACATGTCAGACAGGGGCAGACCCGACAGGTATGTGAACAGCACGATGTACAACAGCAGCGTCCACTGGAACGTTAGCTGCTCGAATTGCCATACAAAAGGGCATAACAACATCGGAGCCAGGAAAGCATGCGAAGATTGCCATGCGGTCCAGTCAGACCCTGTGAACGATAAAAGCAGGCACAACATAACAGACAGGCCATCCAGCTATACTATTGGAGGCGTACCTGTAGTGGGCATCACATCATGTACGACATGCCACAGTTCATCGTTATATAATAACGCGACGTCTACATATAGCAGCAGTGCTGCAAAAGATTGCGATTACTGTCATACTTATCCGGATAAGAACAGGGAGTACTTCTACTGATGGCTACAATATACGGCGTAAAGGAGCGGAAGAAACGCAACATAATCAAGATGCTGCTGCTTTCAGGCATAGCGCTGTCCGTACTGCTGTATGTGTTCGGAGGTGCAGCCCTGTTCACCGGGGGCCATACGCTGTACACAAACAAGACCAGCGCGGCAAACGGGACAGCGGAGCTGTGCAGTAAGTGCCATCCTGCCACTGTTCTTGAGGTCATGAATAGCGCCCACCGCAACGCAGGCTGCATATGTCACGGTTACAGCCCCAATAGTACGGACCCAACACGAGATATTAACATTGCGCATAACATAACCATCCAGATATACTGTACAAACTGCCATTCGGATTACGATGCCGCCGGAAATATCACAATATACAGCGGCGTAAGCGGGCTCAACCAGTCAGCGCATTATATAACGAACAATACTGCGAAGCTCTACAATCATTCAAGAATGTTCTATTATAATTACTACAGTTAGGAGAAAAGCCATGAGAAGCAACCCACTGAAAATGCTGATAATCCTGACAGCAGCCATGGCTCTGGCGATGTTCACCGTGCCTACTGTACTTTCCCTGTATACCGGACAGCACACATTCGTAAACGGCACGAATATCGACTGCCTGAAATGCCACAGCGAGGTATACACTGAAGTAACGGCGTCAAGTGCATCGGTGCTGAACGCTCACAAAAACGCTGCACTGAATACCAACTACACAACGTACCTTGCAATAGGCGGCATCTCATATAATCCATCCGGGACTATATCTACCAATTCGGGTGGGACCTGGACGTGGAACGGTGCCGCATGGGTAGACACAAACGGGAGCCAGAGGCTTGAGAGGCTGGACGTCAATGGGAATAATGCGATTGAGAATAATGAGATATGCACGTTCTGCCATAATATTCGTTTACTCGGCTTTGGTCAGGATGCACCGGGCAGCCGCACAGAGCATGCCGCGCTGATACGCACCTGTGACGATGACAGGTGCCATGGCAACGGTCAGCATGTCTATAATGATTACAGGCTGTTCTCCGGGGGCTCGTACACGGTCACGGGCGCGGGCAGGCTTCTCAACTATACAAACACATCGCACAGCGCATTCTATGTGAGTGCGAGCAATGAACCGTCGGTCTTTCTGGCTGTCAGGGGATATAACTACACTGAAGTCCCGGGCAATGCGATTCCGAACGGCACATACATATCACGAGGCTACTGGACCTGCGAGGGGTGCCATTCCGAGACAAGGGTAGGGGCGGTCCTGATTGAAAGCGCGGGGTTCCCCCACTCAGACTCCGGAGCGCCGAGGCAGAGGTACATATAGCTGTACATGCTGCTGAAGGTCCGGATTATTTTTTCCTGAGCGCTTCTATCTCATTTCCGCCCGGCAGGCGCAGCACGAATGAGCCGTGGCAGGGCTTCACATATGGCATTATGATCTTATCGCCATCCACTGCAATAGGTATGGGCGGTACGCCGATAAGATAGGTATCGAATATTTTGTGCCCCGGGTTCACATAATATATTTCTTTAAAGTTATTTTTTATGAACTCTGCACATTCCCTGAACGAGCAGTTGGAAAGCATTATCTCATACTCTAGCTCGTCAATGCAGCCCATCGTTCCACCTCGTCGAGCTTGATTTTGAGCGGCATGGGGTTGTGGACAGCACGCGCAGCGAACATCCTTGCGCCCTGTTCTTCCGCCATTGCGACAAGAGTTTCGATGTCTTTCCCGAAAATCACAGCGATTACATTGCCTTTTGATAGGGATTTCAGTGTGGCAAGGTATGATATGCCCGAATCGCTGTGGATGAATACGAAAGATAGGTCATAATCAATACGCTTTTCGGCTAATCCTTCAATCGTCCTGTCAAGGTCAGAAAGACGCTTTGAATAATGCCGGTCAGGGTCGGCTACCCTTATGAGAGAGACCGCAGCGTTCGTGCCCGCGATAGTTACGTCTATGCCTTCATTTTGTAATTTATGTGCCAGGTATAGCGCAAGGCTTGTCTGGACAGGCAGCTCAGGGCATCCAAGCGCAATAAGGGCGTTCATGCCTACCTGAATGGTCTCAATCACTTAAAGCTTTCATTTCCCTGCCAGAGGCGTACACGCGGTATGCTGCTATCAGGGCGCCGAGCAGCACTGGCGAGACAAAGAATCCTGCAATGCCGCCTGCAAGACCGCCGCCAACGAAGGCGAGTATTATCAGGAGCGGGTGTATGTCGGATTTCAATCCGATGATATATGGCCGCAGTATGATTTCGGGTGGGATGTAGATGACCGCAATGGATACCAGCAAGAATATGGCTGCGTCAGCCGGACCGTTCGTGAAATACCTCTGGATGGACAGCGGGATAAGTATCATCCAGCCTGCAATCACGGGGATGATGGCAGCGAGGAACATTAGCAGCGTCATCAGGAGCGGGTCCGGCACCCCGAATATGTAAAATATCGCAAGCGAAAGCATGCTGATTATGATAGATGTGTATGCCGAGCCGATGAATATGGCAGAGAGTATACTGTCAAACTCGACCAGGAATTTTTTGAATTTATCCTTCATGATATCGGGACATGCGTCTACCATCTTATCCACAAGCCGCTTTCCATCTGAGAGGAGATAAAAGCAGATTATCACAGAGAGCATGAGGTTAAGGAGCAGCAGCGCAAGCCCCTTGAGATACTCCAGTATGGGCAGCGCCTCAAGAAAAGCGATGGTACTATCACTGAAGTGCCGTATGCTATCCTCAAGCTCTGAGTAGAACGGTTCAGGTATGTCAAGTGAGTTGAGGGCTGAGAGCAGTGCAGTTGTGAACTGGTCACGGTTCTGTAGCACCCATGAGACCCTGTTCAGTATCTCCATAGTTCCAAGCCCGAGTACGATTAGCACGGGGACCACTATGACCAGAGTGGCGATGTATGGGGCTAACCGCGGTGAGTACCTGTCAAGTATTTTCTTGGTCGGGCGTGCGATATATGCGAATATGATGCCCATCACTATCCCGTCAAGCAGGGGTAGTGTTATGTATGCGAATAATATGAACAGGATTAAAATGCATGCGGCAGCAGCAATCTGCCACCTGCTCTCAATGAGCTTGGAAATGCCATCCGAAGTTCGCAAGTCTGCACCCGGAATATTAATCGTAATTCAAAGGATTTATTTTTATGTATCCACTATATGCTCAGACCGACAAGTCTATATCAAATCACCCCAACAAAAGCCACAAACAAATTGAATAGTCATAAACTTACGTCCAGCAAGGAGATTTCTTATGACTCTTGAAACCCTCGACATCGCATCCCTTAAAAAGTCAGGATACATGAAGCAGCGGCAGAAAGACCTGTTCGTGGTGAGGCTGCGCATGCCGTGCGGCAATCTTACCTCGAAGGAGCTTGCAGGGCTTGCCCGCATAGCAGAGAAATACGGTACGGGAAACGTGCACATAACAACGCGGCAGGGCATACAGATACCCAACGTGCATCTTGCGAAGCTTGACAGCATAACGAAAGAGCTCAGTGAAAACGGCACGCCCCCGGGCTCATGCGGTCCGCGCGTGAGAAATATCATTGCCTGCCCCGGCAATGCGGAGTGCAATTACGGCATCATTGATACGTACGGTCTTGGCGCAATGCTTGACCGGGAGTTCTTTGGCGAGGACATGCCTGTGAAGATAAAGTTCGCGGTCACGGGATGCCCCAACTCATGCGCCAAGCCCCAGGAGAACGACCTCGGTGTGATGGGAACGCTCAAGCCCGCAATCTATTCTGAGGAATGCACAGGCTGTGGCACATGCACTTTCTTCTGCCCCGAAAAAGCCATCAGGGTGGAAAATGAAAAAGCAGTAATAGACTGGGACAAATGCAACCTGTGCGGCGCATGCGTGGGCGCGTGCCCCAGCGACCTGATTAAAGAGGAGGCGAAAGGCTACAGGATATTTGTGGGCGGGAAGATTGGCAAGCGCCCGAGGCTCGGGTCCGAGCTAACAGAAGTAAAGTCAGCGGAAGAGACAGTCGCTGTATTCAGGAAAATCATGGACTGGTCGAAAAAGAACACGAACAAGGGAGAGCGGTTCGGCGACTGTCTGGACAGGGTCGGCTTTGAAGAGTTCAAGTCTTCGGTGCTGGGATAAATAATGGATGTCACAGGATTCGGCGCGCTCAATCTGGACAAGATACTGTACGTGGACAAGATCCCGGCGCGCGACGAGGAAGGGTTCATACATTCGGTCGAATACTTTCCCGGAGGCTCTGCTGCGAACACAATCGTGGCATTGTCGCGTCTCGGGCTTGAGACCGCGTACATAGGCAGGGTGGGCAGCGATGCGGAAGGAACGCGGCTTTTGAACGACATGCAGGGCGAGGGCGTGGATGATACCGGGATTCAGGTCACCGACGGCAGGAGCGGGACGTGCCTGATAATGGTCGACAGGCGGGGAGACAGGGCTATCCTCGTTGACCCTGGCGTCAATGATTATGTAGATTACGGGGAGATCGATATTGATAGCGTCTCCAAATCAGGTTTCGTCCACTTCACCTAGTTCGTTTGCAGGGACTCCCGGGCATCGTTCGAGGCGCAGAAGAAGCTTGCAGCCAGGGTGGATGCTGATATCAGCTTTGACCCGGGCACGCTGTATGCGGAGCGAGGGCTTGCAGAGATGCGCCCTATCATAAGGAAATGCAGGGTGGTACTGCTGAGCGAGCATGAGCTTGCGCTTTTGACAGGATCCGGACTGGAAGAAGGTGCAGAGGCGCTGCTGGCGGAGGGCGTCGAAATAGTCGCGGTGAAGCTCGGGGAACGGGGATGCTATGTGACCGATGGCAGGAACTCGTTCACGCAGCCTGCTTACCGTGTGAAGGTCGTGGATACTACGGGTGCAGGGGACGCGTTCAACGCGGGATTCATCTATGGTCTCAGGCAGGGCAGGAGCCTTCCGGACTGCAGCAGGCTTGGCAACAGGCTGGCATCGTACTGCATACAGGAGAGGGGCGCAAGAGCCGGGCTGCCGAAAGCCGACATCTTTTTTAGCAAGGAACTGTAATTATTACCGCATGAAACCAATTGTAATATTGACTGTTATGGCAGCGATTATCGTTGCCGGATGTACGGGCAGCCAGGGTCCGGGACCGAACACAGTGAAGATGAAGGAAGTCAAGTTCAACCCGGACTCGATAGTGATAAAAGCTGGTGAGACCGTTACTTGGGTGAATGAGGACCCTGTGGAACACCAGGTCAAAGTGGGTAATGACATGTCGCCCAGACTCAGGGAGGGGCAGTCATGGAGTAAGACCTTCAATACACCGGGAGAGTTTGATATCACCTGTACCCTCCATGCGCAGATGCTGGGGCGCGTAAAGGTAACGACCTGAGCCGGGTAATCTTTAATAGTTGAATGACTAATTAGTGCCCGTTGCCCCGATGGGGTAGTCTGGATATCCTTGAGGCCTGCGGAGTCTCAGACCTGGGTTCAAATCCCAGCCGGGGCGCTTTTTCTCAGCGGGATTTTCAATCATCATATATCTGATTTTGTATTGGCTAATTAAAATAGTTCATCAATAAGAAAGCGCTACCGATGCTGAAAACAGGTAACTTCCCAAAACATATATATAGTATTACATCACTCATCATCATGAGAAGTGCAGGTCCGGAGTGGACGTAACACAGGAGCGAGCGGTTGCGATGAAAACTCCTCTGGTCAGTGTAAGCTATTGATCTACATTATCAGGGAGGTGTTGAGTTGATATTATGTGAGTGTGGCGAATTCATTGAAGGCAATACATTTAAAGAATACATTAAAACATCTATAAATCCATCCACGCCCACGATAGGGCATTCAGCATGCGGGCTCATATTCGATTTTATCGATGATACGAAAAGGAGCTATTCCTCAAGGAAAGAGCTCAAAGAGCTTGCAATGAGGTTTGCCGGGAAGAGGCAGATGACTCCTGATATGACAGCCCTGTTCCTGCTTGAGGTCGAACGGCTGAAATCAGCAGGGAAATTCTCAGACAGGGATATCCTGGCAGCGGCTGCGCACAGGGTCATCATGCACAGGAAATGACTGTAACTCTATGCAGGAAGTAGAGACCGCCGACGCGTCGGGCGTAACGCCAGCGTACAGGGATAATCTTGAGCATATCCTTGACGAGCTCAGGAGGATCGAGCTGATGCTCCGGATGAATATCGAGCGATCGAGGGCTGAACACCCCGGCGGTCCGAATGATTTCCCGGGTCTCTACATCTCGGAAGATGAGGTCACAAGCATCCTCCGGAGCCCGCTTTGCGAAGACGGCAATGCGGTCTGCCCGGAACAGGGGGCCGGTCCCTTACAAAAGATAACATCCGAAATCGAGGCAAGGAAACTTGCAAGCATTCGCAAAGGGCGGCAGCTGCGTCTGCCGTTTCTTGCCGGGACGTTCCGACTTGAGCCATTTGACGTCGATGTGCTGCTGATATGCCTCGCCTGCGAGCTTGACATCAGGTTCGAGAAGCTATACTCCTATCTCCAGAACGATATCACGCGAAAGCGCCCGACAATTGACCTTGTCCTGAAACTGCTCTGCGGCGACCAGGTAAGCAGATTGTCTTCCTTTGAGGTGTTCTCGCGCGGCTCACCCCTGTTGAGTAACCATTTGATATACCCCCTGGAAGCCTCCCAGGACGCCGGGACGACGCTGATATCAAGGCAGATACGGCTTGATGATAGAATTCTCGGATTCCTTCTCGGGTCAGATGAGATCGATAGGCGGATAGAGAAATTCTCGCGGTTGATATACCCGGCGAAATCCGCTCCGGAGCTGTCAGTTGAGGGCAGCGCCCGGGTCATTCTCAAAGACCCTGCGGGCAGGAATATGATCACATATTTCCACGGACCTTACGGCACGGGCAAGAAGACCGCGGCAGAGGCTGCATGCGGAAAGCTCGGGATACCTCTCCTTATCATCGATTCAAGAGGCATGGCAAAGGACGACCCGTTCGATACACTGGTCATCGCCCTGCGGGAGGCGCTGTTGCAGGGATCGGCGGTCTATTTCGATGGATTCGATACCCTGGTGAACGAGAGGGACGCCTCTGGCGCGAGGAGCATCCTCAGGCAGCTTGACACGTTCCCAGACCCGGTGTTCCTCTCAGGCAGCATTCCATGGGAGCCTCCCGGAGTGCTTGCGGCTCACGGGTTCATGAGCATCCCGTTCCCTGTACCATCATTTGAACTCAGGAGACGCATCTGGGAATCCCTCCTTGGAGGTGTGGTGGGGAATGATATCGATGTGACTTCGCTGGCAGGGAAATTCAAGTTCAGTGGGGGGCAGATCCGGGATGCCATTTTCACAGCGCGCAACATTGCGGCTTCAGGGAACGGCGGTACCCTGTCAATGGACCATCTGTACAGGGGATGCAAGGCACAGTCGAACAGGACGCTATCATCATTTTCCAGGAGGATCATGCCCCGTTACACCTGGAATGACATCGTGCTGCCCGGGGATATGGAAAAGCAGCTCAGGGAGATCAGCAGCCATATAAAGTATAAGGCGATGGTGTACTCTGACTGGGGTTTTGACAGGAAATATTCCATCGGGAAAGGTCTGAACGTTCTATTCGCGGGTCCATCCGGCACGGGAAAAACGATGGCTGCAGAGGTCATTGCAAATGATGCCGGGCTCGATATCTATAAGATCGACCTTTCGGGTATCGTGAGCAAATACATTGGAGAGACAGAGAAAAACCTCATGAAAGTGTTCAATGAAGCCGAGACCAGCAATGCCATATTGTTCTTTGATGAAGCCGACGCATTGTTCGGCAAGAGGACGGAGATACGGGATTCACATGACAGGTACTCTAATATTGAGGTCAATTACCTGCTCCAGAAGATCGAGGAATATGAAGGCATAGTGATACTCGCCACCAATTTCAAGAAGAATATCGATGAGGCATTCCTGCGCAGGATGCAGTTCTCCGTGGACTTCCCTCCCCCGGAAGAAGGACAGAGGGAACGGATATGGGGCAGCATATTCCCGAAAGAGACCCCTGTCGACGACGGGGTGGACTTCGGCTTCCTTGCAAGAATAGCGCTGACAGGCGGCAGCATCAAGAACGTGGCTATATCAGCAGCCTTCATGGCTGCAGACGATGGCAAAATCGTGACAATGGAACATATCATCAGGGCACTGAAGAGAGAATTCCAGAAAATAGGGAAGCTCTGGACCCCTGATGATTTTGGCAGGTACTCCGATTTCGTGAAATGACATGCGGTCCCGCAGGAATGGGGGAGCAGAATACTTGGGACCCATCTCGGTGATGCGAAGGATTGAATCATGGCAGGTTACGCGGCTATAGAATTCGCAAGTAATGCGATCATGGATATCCTGAGGAAGTAC
>DUGO01000119.1 GCA_013331375.1 Candidatus Methanoperedentaceae archaeon
GAAGCAGAAGGGGCTTGCGGACTTCATGTGAGATGCGAATAATTTATATGACGGTCTGTACTGATACAGTGATTCAAAATAATTGGCTTAAATATTAGAGAGGGAGATAGCGTTGGAATTATTGACAATAAAACAGGCAAGTGAATGGGCTTCCAAGCATATACATAAAAAAGTAACTCCTTCCAATATATCTTACCTCATCCAATATGGGCGGATTAAGAAAACGGGCGGTAATGGCAGCACATTAATTGATAAACAGGAATTGATTAAATATTATAACTCTTATTTGGGTGGCAGGGAAATAAAATGGAAAGAGCAACTGGGCGATGATTTGAATTGGGCTCTATCTTTTGACTATCTCAAAGAAGCAGACACCACGAAGCATGTGCACAGGTTACATCCATACAAAGGCAAATTCATTCCGCAACTGGTTGAGTATTTTTTAGATGACCACACAGATGATTTCAAGAAAGAAATTTATTTCAAAAACGGTGATATTGTTCTTGACCCTTTTTGCGGGAGTGGAACAACGTTAGTGCAAGCCAATGAACTTGGAATGCACGCAATCGGGATAGATATTTCAGCTTTTAACGCATTGATAAGTAATGTAAAAGTGGGCAAATACGATTTTGTCGATTTGAATTATGAAATAAGAAAAATTACCAAAGCCCTGAAGCGATTTATCGCGGATTCAAACACCATTAGATTTGAAAATAAGTTAGCTGAAGAACTCACAAAGTTCAATAATACCTATTTTCCCTCTCCTGAGTACAAATACAAAGTGGCGCTACATGAAATCGATGAAGAACANNGAACGAATTTTTGCCTGTATTCTTAGATTTGGTCAAAGAATATGATATCCAATTGAAACAAAACAAACACGATAACTTTATGGATAAATGGTATTTACAACATGTCAGGACTGAGATAGATTTCGCATGTGCTCTTATTAAGCAGATTAAAAATACATCCACCAAAAAAATGTTGAGCGTTATTTTGAGCCGGACAGTGCGTTCTTGCCGCGCCACAACTCATGCTGATTTAGCCACGTTGAAAGAGCCAGTGACTACGACGTATTACTGCTCAAAACATGGAAAGGTCTGCAAGCCATTATTTTCTATTTTAAGCTGGTGGGAACGATATAGCAAAGACACTCTCGATCGTTTGTGCCAGTTTAATAAATTGCGAACAGATACATATCAGACTTGCTTGACCGGCGATTCTAAAGTTATCGATATTTTCAAAGAACTGGAAGATAAAAATCCTGCATTATCAAAATTGGTAAAAAACTGGAAAATCAAAGGTATATTTTCAAGTCCGCCTTATGTCGGTTTAATTGATTATCATGACCAACATGCTTATGCATATGATTTATTTGGTTTTGAAAGACACGACGATTTAGAGATAGGTCATCTTCTCAAGGGGCAGGGCAAAGAAGCCAGGAATCTTTATGTTGATGGGATTTCGGAGGTCTTAGCAAACTGCAAAAAATTTTTGGCTGATGACTATAACATCTTTCTTGTCGCCAACGATAAGTTCAATCTTTATCCAACCATTGCAGAAAAGGCGGACATGCAAATCGCCAACCAATATAAGCGCCCTGTTTTGAATAGAACGGAAAGAGATAAAGGGGCATATTCTGAGATAATATTTCACTTAAAGGCAAGGTAATACGAATGGGACTCTCTCAAAAACAAATCGAAAATATAGAACGGACTTTAAAAAGCAGTTTGAGATACAAATTTCAGAATTATACACCTGAACCGGCATCAATGCCGTTTCACACAAGACTTCTTGGTAAAGATAGACTGGCTTTGTATTCATTTATTCATTCATTGAGCACAAATTTTGGGACAAGTATTTTTGAACCTGTTGCAGTCGCCCTGGCAAAAAATAATTTTAAAATTGCAGAGGCGCATTATACCGCAGGAGAATTTATTAGCGAAAGAGCACAGCTTGAAATACAAAAAATAATGGATAACCTGACAACCGCCGTATCCACACCTGATAAATCCGCAGAGATAGAAACAATAAGAAAAGTTTGTCAGGAAGGTCATATGATTAAGGTTAAGCCTACACAAGTTGATATTTTCCTTGAAGGTAACAGCGGTGAATTGTATCTATTCGACATTAAGACCGCAAAACCTAACGCCGGTAATTTCAAGGAATTCAAGAGAACATTGTTAGAATGGGCTGGAGTGATTCTGTCTTCAAATCCAAGTGCAAAAGTGAATACAATAATCGCTATTCCATACAATCCTTACGAACCCCAGCCATACAACAGATGGACAATCAGAGGAATGTTAGATTTAAAAAATGAATTATTGGTTGGTAATGAATTTTGGAATTTTCTTGGGGGACCTGGAGCATATGATGATCTATTGGATTGCTTTGAACGAGTCGGCATCGAATTAAGACCTGAAATCGACCAATATTTCGCAAGGTTCAATCGGTAATTGATTCTTATGGTTTGATTTTGCATCTGCAACTGCAAATTGGCATAAGATTCTATCGACCCAAAAAAATTAATACCCTTGAGTACCTGCCATACTATCAAAAAAATGCCTGATATGAAAAATAATATACTTTCGGTTGGGGTGCTGTTCGTCCTGAGTTCAGTAGCGCTGGCTGTTGATGCCGGGGCGATGGATGGTGAGCCTGTACTGAGGGTCGCCTCAGTCCCCGGGGCTGTGGACATCGAGCCTTTCGGTGAAACCGCGTTCGACGTAACCCTTGCCAATACCGGCACGCGGTGGGTTGATGCGAACCTGTGGTTCCGCCTGCCGGATGGTATAGAGGTCGTGGACGGGGGCGGCACAAAGTTCCTGGACTTCCGGAAGTCAGCGACCTATACGGTCAAACTGAAGGCGAACAGTAGCGCAAGACAGGGAACTTACACAGCCGAGGTCTCAGGGAACGGCAGGGATGCCAAGTTCAACTGGTACACATTCACCATCAGGATAGGGGGACAGGCTGAGAGTACCGCCTCAAAGCCAGTCTCGCAAACAACAGCCAGGGCTCCAGGCTATGATACCCTGCTCGCGATCGGAGGCGCTGGCTTTGCTGCCATTGCTCTACGGCTGGGCAGAGGGGATTGAAAGGGAATCTTACCCGGCAGGTGTATGGACTTTGCCTCGCGCAAGCGATACGAATATCCCTATGAAGCAAAAGGCAGCAAACACGATAAACGCAGCCTGCACCCCTCTCAGGAAAACAGGATAATTTTCAGGCGTAATCTGCACGTTCCCCATGTACACCGCAACGATCAAAGTCGCAATCCCCATACTGAGCATCTGCCCGGTCAGCCTCATCGTTCCAAGGGTTGCGGAGGCTACCCCGTAAAACCGTTTCTCGACAGCGCTCATAACCGCATTCGTATTCGGTGAAGAGAACAGGGCAAACCCGAAGCCGAGAACAGCAAGGCTGGCTACGATATATCCTATCGATGCTGAAGCATTTAAGAAGCTGAGAAGCAAAAGCCCCGCGGTCGTGAAAGCCGTGCCTGCCGAGGCAACTATTCTCGGCTCAATCTTATCCGACAGCCTTCCTGCAAGAGGCGAAAAGACAACCATGACAACAGGCTGGGCTACAAGGAGGGCTCCTGCAGCCTGGGGGTCCAATCCTTTTATGCTCTGGAGATACAGGCTCATGAAAAACCCTACTGCAAACGTTGCACTGTAGTTTATCAGGGCTGCCAGGATAGAGAACATGAAGGCAGGGTTTTTGCGAAACAGGTTCATGTCAAGGACAGGGGCTTTTACCTTCGTTTCCCAGATAACGAAAAACGCAAGGCTTATGATGCCTGCAAGTACCAGCCATGCACCCTGCATCCCCGGCAGGAGGGAGAATCCGCACATCATGGCTGCAAGCGAGAAGCCGTATATCACAGAGCCTGTGGAATCCAGCTTTTCTCCCTTTGCGTCCGCCCATTCGCCCTTTACTTTCCAGGGCACAAGGACAATTATCAGTAGCTCCAGGGGGACGTATGAGAGAAAAATGCTTCTCCAGCCAAACTGGTGAGTCAGGAATCCGCCTATCAAGGGTCCCAGGGAAAGACCCGCGTAAACTCCTGCGACGTTTATCCCGAGCGCCTTTCCCCGCTCTCCCGGAGGATATACCGAGGTAAGGATAGCCACCCCGGTGCCGAATATCATGGCTGCGCCGATGCCCTGCATGACCCGCAGTGCAATAAGTTCCATCTCGCTGAACGCGAAAACCAGGAGGAGAGAGGCGATAATATCGATCGATATGCCGTACTCGAAAATCTTTTTCCTGCCGCAGATGTCTGCTATCTTCCCGAACGGGACAAGGAACATCGCTGCTGCTAAAAGATATGCGGTAGAGACCCAGCTTAATGTGACAACATCCATGGAGAGTTCCTTTCCGATTGAGGGAAGCCCTATAAATACCGAGGAGCCCATGAAGGGTGCGAGAAAAGAACTCATTGTTGTGATTAGCAATACGACTTTTTTATCTATATTCGCGTCCATGGAATCTCCATACACCATTGTATATAACAGGAAATAGTAATTACTTGCCGTCCCCTATCTCCCTTATTTGCAATCCATGGCTAAGGCACGACTGCTAAGCTTTCCTGTTGGTCAGTATGAACTTGAGAGCTACCGCAACCGCGAACAGCACTCCGATAGATGCTGAATAATACCATGACTTCAGTACACCCCATTCTGATGAATATATCAGGTAGCCCGTGCTGAGAAGCGCCGCAGCCGCCACAATGCCAGAGAGCTCGACCGGTATCTTGAGGTTGCCGATTGATATCCTGTTCGCCTGCTCAAGGCGCGCGACCCTGGCTTCGCCCGCACGCATGCCGGCAGCCAGGTCTTTAAGCTCTCCGCGCAGCACCGCAACCTCATCCGGCAGCTTTTTAAGTTTATCCTCCGGCTTTGCCCCCTGCTTCTGCTTTTCCATTTCCGCCGAAAGCGCATCGAGCTTTTCCCTGAATGCCCCGATGCCAGTCATTTTTTCAGAGAGCTCGTCAAGCGATTTTCGTATCCTGCCGACCTCCTCGTTCAGCTCCCTGTCATCCATGAGCTGCATTTCCCCTTCCGGGACTGGCTCGATTGACAGTCTCTTCTCAACTGCGCGCAGCCGCCGCTCAACACTCCTCAGGTGCTGGTCTATCGATTCTATACGTCCGAACAGGTCTTTGTCGCTCATGTCATCTCCGGGATTACACTCCTGAGAATATTTAGAAAACTTAAAGTTTTTCATTTGCATTCATGCACCCCATGATACGCGACGAAAGTGGAGTTGAGACCATACCGCTGAAGATTGTCGTTTATACGATTATCATCGGCGTCATACTCGGTACAGCGATGCTGGGGCTATCTAACATAGAGCCAAAAGGAAGCGAGAACTCAATGGAAAAGCAGCTCGGTAAACTAAAAGCATCCGTCGAGCTCATGCAGGACGGCTCGGCGCGCAACCTCGGCGACCCCTCTGCGCCTGCAGGCAACATCCGCACGTTCTTACTCGACATACCTGACAACATCGAGTACGTATCCTTCGGGGTTGACCCTGACCCTGACAGCAACGGCATCCTCGGCGATACGCCGCCCGGTCTCACCACGGATAGCGGTGACGTTATTTATTACGGTGTGCGCGGTGGGGGCAAGAACAGGGTTCTCCTTGACCCCGGCGTCCAGTTGAGGGAGGGCGAGGAGACGGGAAGCGTGTTCGTACCCGCGCAAGCCGGCGGGCTGCAGCAGGGATTCGTCATGACCGGTGCGGGAGAGCACAGGATAACCTTCGAGCTTGTGTTTGACCCCGTGACAAAGGAGAGATACACGCTTTCGCACTCGACAGATGAGCTCTTTGCGTATATCAACCAGTACAATACATCCTCGCTGCCGAACGGGCTATCTGCTGCAGTCTCGCCCGGGGCTGTACCCGCTGACGGGACAACATCTTCCATGATAACGGTGCAGGTGATAGATGCAAAGGGCAGGCGCGTGAAAAGCGCGGGGAAGAATATCACACTGTCCGCGTCGCTCGGCGGGTTTAACACGCCTAACCTGACCACGGACTCGTATGGGCGGGCAGCCGCATATTTCACATCGGATTCCACGGGCGTTGCGGTCGTAAATGCCACCTCACCCGGTATTCACCCTGCATCAACCTATCTGACCGTGACCCCTGTCCCGATACGCTTTCTCGTGCGTGACTGGATATATACATCCAAAACCGGGCTGCTCCGGTCGTTCTACAACTATGACAATGCTACGTATTCGGTATCCATAACCGCCTATGGCACGGAGGCGCACTGGCCCTTCCAGTCCGAGGGCTGGCCCATAGCGCGCATGGAAATAGACGGGGAGATTGCAGGGGAAGTGGTTATTGATTCAGGGACGCTGATAACGCGAGATTTCCCGCGTGTGTGGCTTGACAGGGGCGGACATACGGTACGCATTTCGATGCCCAATGACCTGAACGTGCCCTTAATGGGCGACAGGAACCTGTACGTTGAAGAGGTGGTACTTTCGTAAGCATTATGGGCTTGGGTGATAACATCTCATCATGAAATTCTCCACAAGAGCCATACACTGTGATAAAGAGAAGCTTGCAGTGAGCCCGCCCATATTCCAGACCTCATCGTTCCGGTTCGAAGACCCGAGAGCCGCGCAGGAGATAATGTCCGGGAAACGACCCGGCTACGCATATTCCCGCACCTCAAACCCCACGGTCACTGTGCTTGAGAAGACGATGGCTTCGCTGGAGGGCGCCGGGGGCGCACTGTGCTTCGGCTCAGGCATGGCAGCCATCTCGGCACTGTTCTTCTCTACGCTCAGAAAAGGCGACCACCTGCTGGCTGACGAGGTGCTCTACGGCAGCACGTATGACCTGATTTCCGGTCTTCTTCCG
>DUGO01000151.1 GCA_013331375.1 Candidatus Methanoperedentaceae archaeon
TAAATAATAAATAATTAAATTAATAAATTTCTGCGGGAAAATTGCCCGAGATATGACTGTATTTTACATATCATCTATGCATGCATCAAAGTATTTTCGCAAGAGCACCATCCGTATATATCGCATGTGCAGCCCGAACGAACATGGATGTGTTTCTTTAGCAGAGCCGCGATTTTGTGCGCATATTCGAAACGAATAAAAACATTTAATACAGATAGCCAATAATAACAATAATAGGAGGAGTGCATGTCGTGGAGAGCGTTTGTTGTAGTCCTGGTCATCCTGACCGCAATAGCGGGAGCCCAGTTCCCGGCTGAAAAGCCGTCTGTTGATTCCGGGCGAGCGATATTCCTGCAAAACTGCGCCGGGTGCCACGGAGTAAAAGGCGACGGCTCAGGCATAGGCGGCGCGTACAATTTCACGGATGATGTCATAATTATCAACAGGAGCTCAGCAGAGTTTTTCGCATCCATCACGAACGGGCGCCCGAAGACCGCAATGCCAGCCTTTGGTGCAAGACTCACGGAAGCAAAGAGATGGGATGCCATCGCATACATCTGGACTTTCTGGGCTGACAGGACCAGCACATTGATAGGTAAATCCATCTATGAGGCGAACTGTGCTACATGCCACGGCATGACGGGAGACGGCTCAGAAATCAGCAGGGGATTTGCCGGCAAACGACCTTTTGATTTCACGAACCTTAGCACGATGGCGAGTAAGCGCCCCTCGGAATTATTTGATGGCGTGACCAACGGCGCCGGGACTGAAATGCCAGCCTGGAAGGAAAGGCTGTCCGGGGATGAGAGGTGGGATGCTGTCAGGTATGCCTGGACGTTCCAGTTCAGCGACTATGCAGTCTCACCGACCCCATCGACAATGACCGGGATTCCCCCTGCTACAGGAGACTTGTACAAAGAGCCTGGAGGCATAGCCATCATAGTGATATCGCTTGCGATTGCCGGAGCAATCCTGTATCTATTCATCAGGGGGCTGCGGGAGAGATGAACAGGTACAGGCTTATGCTGATTGGGCTGCTCATACCCACGCTCCTGATGATCCCCTACAGTGTCATTTCCTTTTACACAGATTTTGCGAATAAGAATCCCGACCCTCTTTCTGTCACTGTAGAGTTCAGGGGCAAAAGCTACGATGCGGTTGAAGGTAAAAAGGCATTCGAGCAGTACCAGTGCATGGGCTGCCACACCATCGTCGGGAACGGCGCGTACTTTGCCCCTGACCTGACGCGAGCATATAAAAGGTTCGGTGAGAATGACGCTGCACTTGCAGGCTTCATGCTATCAGGCACCCCGGCAAAGGGCATGCCGCCCATGAGCGGGAGGGGAATGGGAGATGAGGATGCATACCGCGTTGTCGCCTTCCTGAAATACACTGATCGGCTTGATACGAACGGCTGGCCAGGCGAAGGCTCATGGGACAGAGACGGCAGCCCTGACTCGGCAGGGGCGAAAAAGCTCATCGGCGCAGATATATGGCAGATAATTCTGGGTATTCTCCTATTCAACCTCATGGTATTTGCGGTAATCCTGAACTACGAGCGCGGAAAAGAAGATGCTGGGAGGCGAAAACATGAGTGAAGCTGCAATGGAATACCCGTCAAGAGCAAGGACGAAAAAATATTTCACAGGCGCGGTCCTGCTTTTTGTGTTCCAGCTCATCCTGGGAATCCTGATGGGCATAGAGTTCGTCTCAAGGGATGTAAGTCTCCTGCCGTTCACGTTTGACATCTACAAGTCGCTGCATCTCAATGTCATGATACTATGGCTGCTCCTCGGCTTTGTGGGAGGCGTATACTATCTCCTGCCGGCAGAGGTGGGCAGGGATATCAGGTATCCGAAGCTCATTGATGTCCAGTTCTGGTTCATGCTGCTTGCAGGCATCGGCATAATCGTTTCCGAGCTTTTCTTCACAGGCAGGAACTGGTGGCTCGTGGAGGGGCGTGAGTACGTCGAGGCTGGCAGGTTCTGGGACATTCTGCTGACTCTCGGGCTCCTGACCGTGGTCCTTAATATCGTTGCCACAGTGCTCGGCGGAAAGAGAAAGATGAGCGCGCCCATGCTCGTATTGTGCTGGGGCGCGGTCGGCTCCGTGCTCATGTACGTGCCCGGTGAGATATGGTTCAACAGCCTCGTGGCAGCCGAGTACTTCCGCTGGTGGGTGGTACACTACTGGGTTGAGGCTACCTTTGAGCTCATCGCAGCAGGCGTGATGGCACTGGTATTGCTCAGTATGACCGATGTGCGGCGCAAGATGATTGAAAAATACCTTGCAATCGAGGTAGCGCTCATACTTCTGACAGGCATCATAGGACAGGGGCACCACTATTACTGGATAGGCACGCCCGGGTTCTGGCTGTTCCTCGGCGGTCTGTTCAGCGCGCTTGAGCCTGTGCCGCTCTTCCTCATGGTGTGGTCAGCCTATAAGGATTTGAAGGAAAATAAAAAACCTGTAGCAAACAGTGTTGCACTCTACATGATAATAGGGGCATCTCTCGGGAATCTGCTAGGCGCAGGGGTGTGGGGTTTTATCCACACGCTACCGCAGGTAAACTTCTTTACGCATGGTACCCAGGTGACCGCATCCCATGCGCACTTCGCAACCCCTGGAACATATCTGTTTCTGGTGCTCGGCATGGCATACATCGCAGTGCCTGCACCTTCAGGCAGGACCACATTCCCGCAATCCAGGGGCAAGCTCGGCTTCTGGCTGCTTGTGCTCGGGTTCCTGAACATGATAATCGCACTTCTGGCTGCCGGTATAGTGCAGGTCTACCTGCAAAGGATACAGGGCGTTAGTTTCATGGATGTGCAGAACATGCTGCTGCCCTTCTACGGCTGGCGCATGATAGGCGGGGCCATCGTCCTTGCAGGTGGGCTTGTAATCGCATTCGATATGCTGATGCTGGGGAGGAACAAAGGACAGGACATTGATTGAGGTATCATACGATTCTCCGCTGGAATAGCGTGTCTTTCAGCACCTCACTTCTTCTGACCCATCGTTCTTTCGGGATTGCAAGCCTTGTGGAGATGTATCCGAAAGCCTCGTCCAATGAAGCAAATCTTCGGGGTACCGTCCTGAGCGCAGCCCGCACGTTCTCCCTCACGTTCCATACTCCCACTGGCATGATATAGCCGGGATGGGCTTCGCGCAGTATCACCACCCGCGCCTGTCTTTTCTCCCTAACAAGATACTCGTTCACAGCCAGCCGCGCGGCGTAGTAGCAGCCCCCTATCTCGGCGTATGAGGTCCTGCCACCATAACCCTCCGAAGACGACATAATCGCAATATCGCTCCCAAAGGGGTTCCAGACCGTGTTGGGGTACCAGGCTTCAACAAGCTCATAGCTCCAGGGCAGGGGTATCATGAGTACAATGAACCTGTTGTCCAGCTCCCAGGATTCGAACACCAGGTAATCATCTATCAAAGGAAACTCTCTCGTTGACTCCATCAATTGCTTTGATATCGTGCTGTCAACAGCTGTGATGCTCCATCGCGTGGGTACGAAGCGGCGTGAACTTCCCACCCCGAAGGCACCGACTGAGAATGCTTTCTGGATGCTTGAGACAAGAGCCCCATCCCCATAAAGCCCGAGGACGGCGTCCTTTGCCTTGAGGTCTGTATCATAGTACGCCTTTTCCATCCTGCGGTCAAATTTCGTGCTGCCAATATCTATCTTTTTAAGAGGGGCGGTTGGACCAAATGGCTGTACCTCATCATCAAGAACAATCCGCCCGACCGGCTTTTTCAAAAACTCTGCCTCAACGTCTATTGAATTCCTGCACAAAGCAAGCTCCCTGGTGGCTTCAACAATGCGGTTGCGTTCAAGTTCCCTGATATGCACCCTGTGCTTTCCCCGTATTAGCTGAGTTCGAAAATCCACTATCTCATCGATACTTTTGCCTATCCACATCTCAGGTGTATCAAGCAGCGTTGTATCCCCGTGTACAGGCGGTATGAGCGGCCCGACATAGACATGCGGATATCCGATTCTACCCACGAACACACCCGGCGGGGAAGCGCCGTCTATCCTGAGACTATCAGTAAGAGGCATCATCCTGCTTGCAGAGTAGAATTTTACAAGCACAGGACATCTTGATTTACCGCACAATAACTTTGCACCCCGGCATAACACACAGGGCGATGAGCTGCCGCTGCTGAAGAGTGTTTCCATGCCTTCCATGAAAGGAAAGACAGGGTGCGGGTATATCTACTCACTGAGAGCGCTGCGAAAGTGAACTGCTATCTTTGCCCCACGCTTTTCCCATCGAAAAAACCCGATAACTGGACAGGTATATCGGTCTGCCGGTCTGGTTCAATCTGATAGATAAAGTTAAATTATCCTGCGGGAAAATCAGTGGTATGAACTTCAACAGGGTACTCTATGGTATAAGCGCGCTTTTTGTTGCAGCCACGCTCTACATGATTCTGTTTTACGCACCGAGCCCGGTCAGTGCCATCAGCAACCCTCCGGGCGACCCGAACAGCTACAAGATAGCGTATTTTCATATTCCGATAGCCATCACGGCATACATCGGCTTTTTCATCGTGTTCCTGGGAAGCATCATGTACATATTGAAAAAGCTCCAGGGATGGGACATGCTCGCGCTCGCTGCGGCTGAGGTGGGCGTTGTATTCGCAATTCTCACACTTGTGACAGGCTCGATATGGGCGAACGCGACCTGGGGCTACTACTGGGTGCCCTGGGACGTAAGGCTCAACACGTCTCTTGTGCTATTCGTCATATATGTCGCATACCTGATGATGAGGCAGGCGATAGAAGAGCCTGAGAAACGCGCGCGACTGTCCGCGGTCTTCGGCATCATCGGGTTCATTGCAGTACCGATGAGCTACCTTTCGATACGGTTATGGACATCGAGTACGCTGCACCCTGTGGCAGAGTACACGTTCGACGCAGGCAGCCCCATGGTACGGACGTTCCTGATAAGTTTCACAGCAGCTATCCTCCTCTGCCTGTCACTGATATCGCTACGCTATGAGAACGAGGAACTTGCAGAAAAGATAAGCGAGACAAAACGCTCCGAAGGGCTCTGAGATGGACCCGTATCAGGAGTCGCTGAGGCTTCATGAGTCCAGGAAAGGGAAGATAGAGGTCAGGAGCAAAATAAAGATATCTACGATGCACGACCTGAGCATTGCATACACCCCCGGAGTGGCAGAGCCGTGCAGGAAGATATTCGGGAACAGGGACGACGTTTATAAGTACACATCCAAATGGAACCTTGTGGCTGTGGTCTCGGACGGCTCCTCGGTGCTCGGGCTCGGGAACCTGGGGGCACATGCAGCCATACCGGTAATGGAGGGAAAGGCGATTCTCTTCAAGCTGCTGGGAGGCGTGGATGCCTTCCCAGTGTGCATCGACTCGCAGGATATAGAGGCGCTTATTGATACTGCTGCGCTCGTCTCGCCCGTGTTCGGTGGGGTGAACCTTGAGGATATAGGTGCGCCACGCTGCTTTGCAGTTGAAAAAAAGCTGAAGGAGAGACTTGACATCCCGGTGTTCCACGACGACCAGCACGGGCTTGCCACTGTCCTCTATGCTGGTCTTAGCAACGCGCTCAAGGTAGTGGGCAAGAAGCTGCGGGACGTGAGAATTGTCATAAGCGGCGCGGGTGCTGCGGGAACAGCTTCGGCGAGGATGCTGCACAGCGCAGGGGTAAAAAATATCGTGGTCGCGGATTCAAAAGGGATAATCCATAAAGACCGCAGTGACCTGCGTGATAACAAGATCGAGCTCGCAGAGTCCACAAACCCGGAGGGCATCACAGGCGGTCTTGCTGACGCGATGGAGGGCGCTGATGTGTTCGTGGGGGTATCGGTTGGAGGCATCGTCACGAAGGACATGGTCGGGAAAATGGCAGACGACGCCATCGTGTTCGCGCTTGCAAACCCAATCCCCGAGATTATGCCGGACGAGGCAGAAGCAGGGGGGGCGAGGGTAGTGGCAACAGGTCGCTCCGATTTCCCCAACCAGATAAACAATGCTCTCGGCTTTCCCGGCATATTCAGGGGCGCGCTCGATACAAGGGCGAGGGACATCAACAGGGCGATGAAGTTCGCAGCAGCCCGAGCCATATCAGGTCTGGTGGATGAGCCTGTGGAGGGATGCATCGTGCCTAACGTACTGGACCGGCGTGTGGCGCTGTCAGTGGCAAAAGCCGTGGCGGAGGCATCCATGAAAAGCGGTGCCGCGAGAGTCAACGTGAGCATGGACGAGGTGGCTGCACGGATACCCGCGTATGTTTAGCATAAAAAGCAAAGCAGCAGCCGGACGGATAGGGCTCTTCGAGACTCCGCACGGCATCGTTGAGACGCCCACAGTGATGCCTGTCATTAACCCGAATATTGGGCTTATAAGCCCGCGTGACATGCGCTCATTCGGCGCGCAGATGCTTATCACGAACTCGTACATCATATACAGGAACCCGGAGCTTCGCGAGCGCGCCCTTGGCGAGGGGCTTCACAGGATGCTGGGATTTGACGGCGCAATCATGACCGATTCTGGCTCATACCAGCTTTACGTGTACGGCGAGGTGGAAGTGAGCTCACAGGAGATAGTCGGGTTCCAGCGCGAGATTGGAACTGACGTGGGCGTGCCCCTTGACATCCCAACTCCCCCGGATGTGCCGCGCGAGAGGGCGCAGGGCGAGCTCGACGTCACCATCAGCCGCGTGAGAGAGGCTAAAAGTGCTGCGGGGAACATGATGCTTGCCGCGCCCCTCCAGGGTTCCACGTTCCCTGACCTGCGGGCTCGTGCAGCCGAAGAGCTCGGCAAGGATAACTTCGACCTGTATGCAATAGGCGCTGTCGTGCCGCTCATGGAATCCTACNNGCAGGGCATCCGATGATGTTCGCTCTTGCAGCTGCTCTCGGCATCGATCTCTTCGATTCAGCCGCATACGCGCTTTATGCAAAGGCGGGACGTTATATCACAGCAAGCGGCACACATGATGTGAGCGGGCTTGAATACCTGCCGTGCACGTGCCCGGTATGCACGTCGCATACGCCAGCCGAGCTTCGGGACAGCGAGCTGCTTGCGCGGCACAACCTCTATGTGACCTTCGCCGAAATCAGGGAGATAAAGCAGTGCATCAGGGACGGCACTCTCTGGGAGCTTGTTGAGAGGAGATGCCGGGCTCACCCGCTTCTGCTGTCAGGATTGAGGCGTGCGCTTTCACATTCGGACTGGATAGAAGAGATTGAACCGCAGCCGAGAGCAGCTTTCTTCTATACCGGGGGCGAATCCGCAGGAAGACCGATAGTCAGGAGGTATGCTGCCCGCATTGCCCGTTTCAGCCCTGGCGTGCGCGCGCTGATAAGCGCAGGAAAGCACGATGCCGAGGAGGATTTTGATACCGTGTTCGGTTTCGTTATCCCGTTCGGTCCGTATCCAGTTGAGCTGAAGGAGACGCTACCGCTGAACACAGAGCCTCCCGAATCTGATTATGAAGGGCTTGCAGCCGCGCTTGAGAACACAAGGCGCCTTATTGAGATGAACCCGGATACCGAATTTGTTATTGACCTTGATTTTGAGCATCCCCTGCTCGATAAAATCAAGGAGATGGGTAATGTTAAGACTTTAAGATGATTTCATAGTATCAGCAAAAGTATTCCAGTTTTCAACCCCAATTTGTGAAATAAATTTACCGAAAGCCCACATTGCCTGGTCAAGTCGTCGGAACGCAGGGCAGTTATACTCT
>DUGO01000147.1 GCA_013331375.1 Candidatus Methanoperedentaceae archaeon
GCAGTCAACGATACCGATGTTGGCGACCGGGAGTCCCTGACCCTGCTGCTTGAACCAGTCAAGAACGCTTTCACCCGGCTCCCGTGTGGATACTATGATAGCGGCATTGTTATTCCTGATACCGCTGAGCACTATATTATATAGCAGCTCGTCCTTGCCGCTCATCGGAGGCCCGATTATCATTATGTTCGAGCCGCTTTTGATACTGCCACCTAGTGCAGCGTCCAGTTCTTTTATTCCAAGAGTATAAGATTCGTTTTCTACCATTGTCATCAGATGTTCATGAATATTTGTAATATATTAGCACTACATGAATATATCACTTACTGCTAATTTCTACCTCAAATAAGACTGACGTCATACATGATAAACTTAAGGTTTTTTTCCGGCTCATCCCATTTTCCTTGCCGCAAGCTCGATCGCAGCAAGCAGACTGTTCCTCGGCATGATAGTTGCCACAGGTATCCGAAGCACTTTCTCAACCGTGCTGCTGACTATCGGGGCGCATACAAGAGCCCTTGCCCCGTCGCGCTCGGCTTTTATGGCTGCCACGATGGCATCTTCAACCGAGTTTGCCGAATACTCCCGTATGGTCACGAGCCGGTCACCGACCTTCATTTTCTTTTCCACGATGTTGTCAAGGACCGGGCGTGTGGCTATAACTGCTATGAAATCGCCTCTGCCTTCACTCTCGATGCCCCGGATGAGCCGTATAACACTCCGCAGGGTCGTGATATTCGGCTCCCTGTGACCTGAAAGTATCTTGTAGAGCGTGCTCTGCGGAATCCCGGCTCGCTCGCTGAACTCCGCAGCCGTCATGCGAAGGTCGTCTTTAATCACTCTTGATAGCACAAGCGTGAATTCTTCGTCCGACTCAAAGGCTGCACGCATCACTTCATCTGATGATCTCATGCACGCTATTACGGCACGGGTTTATTTAATCTTCTCGTATGCCACTGCAAGCACCGCACCCATGGCGAGCAGGTCAACAAGACCACCAAGCAGCCAGGAGACGATTATCATGCCCGGTATCGCCATCATGAGGTAGCTGACAGCCATTCCGGGGACAAGCCCCACAAGCCAGACGATGAAACCATAGCATATGCCCTTACGCACGCCGCTTTGCGGGATCCCTGTGTATATCACCGAGTACACAAGCCCGAAGATGAGCCCGTCAGCGATATCGAGCGCCACCATCTGCGTCATCCATGTGCCTGAATCCATGGGCTTCCATAAGGCTGCGCTCGTCTCGTATAGCGGCATGAGATAGCCCTGTGTTGCAGCCCATACTGCCGAATCAACCAGCACCATCGTGATACCGGCTAACAGTCCTGCGATTAATCCCTTTCTTATGTCCATCTATTCCCTCCACAGCACTCTATGCTTTGGAAGTATATATTATATGCATATGCAGTCCTGATAAGCCTGTTAAAAGCCTATTTATGTTATGTTTAAATACTGATATAGGGATTAGATAATTCGATGAACGAGGAAGACGAGCTCCTTAAGATAAGACAGAAAAAGCTTGAAAAGCTGATGGCAGAGCGGCAAAAGACAAAGCCGGTGAATAAGGTTGTTATCGAAGTATTCACATCCCCCACTTGCCCGCACTGCCCGCGCGCGGTCGAGATGTCAAAAGAGCTGGCAATCCAGGTGCCGGGTATCGAGGTAAGGGAAATGTCCACAGCCACGCCTGAGGGGTCTGCAAAGGCTGGATACTACGGTGTCAGGGCTGTCCCCTCGATTTTCATAAACGGCATGATGGCTTTCGTGGGCGCGCCAAAATCCCTTCCGGAATTCCGGCAGGCAGTCCAGCAGATGGGTGCATTGTTCAAATGACAAACCCTTGCAGGGTATGCGGAAGGAGGGAATTGCTGCCATTCGAGTGCAGGCTGTGCGGCGGTTCCTTCTGCATGGACCACAGGCTGCCGGAAAACCATTCGTGCCCGGGATTGAACGATTACAGGCAGAGGCTCCGCGTAAGCGGTAGAGTCGTGTACGAGCCCCTTGCAGGAGCAAAAGTGAAGAAAAAATCACTGCTCAGCAGGCTTGAAGAGCTCATCCCCGGCTATTCCGTACTCATTCTCGCACTTGTCATTATTTCGTTCTTTTTGCAGCTTGCTTTCCCGGGGTTCACCGAGACGTTCATGCTTGTCCCTGCGCTCATCCCTGAGCGCCCCTGGACGCTTGTCACGCACATGTTTCTGCACAGCGGACCTACACATATTCTCTTCAATATGCTCACGCTGTACTTTTTCGGACCTGAGCTTGAGCGAAGGATAGGCGGCAGGGATTTCCTGTTCGTGTATTTCCTCTCAGGAATACTTGCAGGTACAGGATGGGCGCTTACNNATGAAGATTACCCATGCGCTGATACTGTTCGCAGCGTTTGACTTCCTGCTCATAGGACAGAACGACGCGATAGCGCATACTGCGCACCTGAGCGGAGTCGTCGCAGGGCTGCTGCTCGGATTACAGTACAGGAAAAAGCAGAGGCAGTACAGGTTCATGTGAGCTATTGAGCTATGCGCAGACCCAACAGCAACTATCCTGTAGCAGGAAATGAAAAGGAGGCAGGACATTTCTGGTGCAAAACCTG
>DUGO01000099.1 GCA_013331375.1 Candidatus Methanoperedentaceae archaeon
GTTATCAATATCATCGATTCATACGTTCAGCGCTCTTTGATTTCGATGGAAACGGGTGCGCCTTCTGTAAATATAAGGGGCAGCGAATTACAGCGCACTGAGATTAAAGCAGAGGTGCCAGAGAGAAAAAGGAAGGAAGAAGAATGGTTATGGAAGGAGCTGGAAGAGCAGGAGCGCAAACAGAAAGAACAGGTAGAGAATGCGAGGAAGGCGCGGGAAGAAGCTGAACTAAGGGAAATAGAGAAAGCAAGAGAGGAANNGAGCGCCTGCAGAAGCAAAAAGAGGAGGAAGAGAAAAGGAAGAGGGCTGCAGCAGAAAAGAGAGAAAGAGAAGAGCAGGAAGAGCGAATACAGAGGGATCGAAAAGCGCGCGAGGAAGCTGAACTAAGAGAAAGGGAGCGCCAGCAAGCACCAGAGGAAGAAGAGCGCTTGAGAATACAGAAAGAGGAAGCGGCAAGAAAGACCTCAAGCGGCATATTCTTTGCTGTTGTGCTTATATTGGGCGTGCTGGCGCTGGGATACTGGGCGCTTGCGTCGGGCTGGATTGACACGCCCGGAAATGTGGCAGCGCCGACCCCGGTATCGGTCGGAGACCTTGAAAAGAATATTATCGAAAGCCAGAACAATACAAAAGACCTCTCTGCAACGATGATTTATAACATGTCATTTGCAGGGCAGTCTATTAACTACAGGTCGACTTTGCTTTACAAATACCCGGATATGAGCCGGACGGAGGTCATCGAGCCCGAGAAGATGGCCGGCACGGTGACGGTCACGGATGGAAAGACCGCCTGGGCGTATGACCCCGGCATTAACCAGGTAACAAGGACGAATATATCCGCAGAAAGACCACGGATAGACAATACCCGTGCGATAAGGGAGCTTTTCAACACATCAGATGCATCATATGAGGGGACGGACACCGTTAATGGGCGCAGCATGTATGTCCTGAAGCTTACTCCGAAAGAGAAAACCACAATTTCCAGAATGAAGCTATGGATTGACAGGGAAAATTACTTCATAATAAGGATGTACTGGTACGACCTCAAGAACGAGCCGTTTTACACGGTCGAATACAGGGATGTAAAGATCAACAGCGGAATCCCTGACAGCGCTTTTGAGTTCAAGGTGCCTCAGGGAGCGGAAGTGATATCAGTTCCTGACATCAATGTCAGCATGCATGTAAACCAGACCGCAAACCGGACCGTGAACCCGGTAGGAAATCGAACCGGAAACCAGACCTGACACCACTTTTTTATCAGTAACGGTGCGTGCCAGGTACCCGGGGCTACCATGTGCTCCCGGGTTTTTTATGATTCGGTAGCGATTTTTCAAGCAGGCATCTGGAAGGGCACAAGGGTTATGCACAGCAGTCCAACCGCGAACACGAGGACGCCCAGCGCAATCCTTTTCAGGTCGAGTTTTTCGTTATCGTTGACAGGGGATGGATGCCCTGCTGCTGCAAAAAATGAAAGGAAAAGCCCCCAGAATACCCAGAGAGAGCCGTTCCCGTTCATAAAATACGTTACTATGAACCCTATAACTATGAGGATGAACGGAAAAGCAGAGGATACATACGCGGCTCGCCTGCCGATCATGGCGCGGAGGACGTGCCCGCCATCGAGCTGCCCTGCAGGTATAAGGTTCATGGCTGTTACGAACATGCCTATCCAGCCTGCGACCGCAACAGGATGCAGCACTGCGCCTTTCGGCTGGACGAAAAGTGTCATGAGCTGGAACAGGGGCGGCAGCTCAAGGTAGATGAACTCAGCATCGCCCTGTAAATCGAAATTAGGCGGCTCAAGCGAAAGCCCGATTAAGGTGACTATGACAGACATGACTATCCCTGTGACCGGACCTGCGACCCCAACATCAAAAAGCGCCTTGCGGTCGGGTATCAGACCCCTGTGCTGAATCACAGCGCCCATCGTGCCGAACCCGAGGGGGAACGGTATGAAGTACGGGAGAGATGTACGCATGCCGTACCTCCTTGCCATGAAATAATGACCCATCTCGTGCGAGCCGAGCACGAGCATGACCGCAAGAGTGAAGGGCAGACCTCGCAAAATGTTTTGGGGGCTTTGTATCATGCCCTCAAATCCCACCCCGAACATTGAGGCGCCTGCGACCATGGTCGTGAAAAACGTAGCCACTGCCAGCGCTACGTTTATCCATATCTTATCTTTTGGCTGGGTGTATCGGCTTATCACGATAACGTTTTCACCAAGCTCGTATTTGACCGCAGACTGGTATCCGCGGTGTGAGAGCTGCGACCAGAGGAACTGCTGGATGCCTGAGATTTCCTCCTTCGGCGTACCCAGCAGGATGATAAAATCAGTACCTCTTCTTACCTCGTAGACAGAAAAAACCGGCTGGACAAGATGAATCAGGGCATTTATCTCGTCATCGTTCATCATGGTTATTGTATCTTCTGCTCTATCTTGCCTGCCATTTCAATTAGCAGTGACTCGCTTATTGAATCGCTCTTGCTGTTCAGGCTCAGCCCCACAAGCACATTGTTCTTTAAAAAGATAAGGTTGTATGTCCTGCTGTTCTCGTCAACCACCTTCTTTATCAGGATGGAATCCTCTCCTATGCCGTTCGATCCCATTGTCTTGCCGTAATCGTTCTTCGTGAGATATTTGACATTGGCAGAATACGCTGAAGCGGCACCCTTTTTGCTCTTGTACACTGATATCGTCTGGACTATCAGGTGCACCTTGCCCCGCATCATGCAGCTCGAGCAGTTCTCCATAAAGCCCCATGTCATGAGCTTTTTTGCATGCGCATAATTGAAAGCGACATCAGGGTCGGTCTTGAAGCTGCTTACGTTCTCATACAGGCATTCAATCTCCCGTCCGATTTCGTCGGCAGTGAGAACCAGCATTCTTGGATGAGTGTTTTTCATGATTTCCAGACATTGAATTACTTTTACTTAAGCACTGTGGTTGTCCGATATCGTCACAATCCCCATATCCCCATCAACAGACACCATGTCGCCTGTACGTATGCGTGAGATTGCGACCCTGTCCACGAGAGGGATTCCCGAAATTATCGCACCCACTGCAACGATGGGCTCTGACTCCTCATTGACCATCGCACAGGGCGCAGTGCCGTTCTTGCTGAGCTGGTAAATCACGTACGAGCCCACCGTCGAGCCCTTGCCGTGCGGGAATACCAGCACCCTGTCCTTAACTGAAAGCCCATGGAGTTCATGCCCTCTCTCGATCACAACGCCTGTTTTCGGGTCAATGCTTCCCAGGAATGAGATGGCATGAGCAGTAACGAGCGCTTCTCCGCTGGCACAGCCCTTTGAAATTGCCCTGCCGGTTAGTTTCAAGCCAGCCCCTTCAGGAATCGTTCATACACAGCCACGTCAACAGCCTTCCCTGCCCAGTACTTCCTTATGTCGCCTTTAAAAATGATAGCGGTCAGAGGCAGTTTCTTCTCCGGGCTTTCCTCATGGAATATTACGTGGTACAGGGCGCTCTCTGGCGTATTGTCGCCAATCTCTATCATCTCTATCCTGTCCCCGTACTTTGCCTGGAGCGCCAGGATGTTTGGCTCATNNCCTGTCGCGCCTGATGTTGAGCAGCACGGGCTTTTCGGCGGCTCCGATTCTCTCCGCAGCCTTTATTACTGGCTCGTATCTCTCATCCACGAACCTGTCAACCGCATCCCGAAGCTCCCGCTCGACCTGCTCCGGGCTCATAGAGTTCTTCTTGGCGAGCACTTCCACGACTTTTTTCCTGAAGTTCTGCCTGTGGGTTTCAATCAGGGTGGTGAGTTCCATGCTGCCTGCCTGCCTTTTAGCAATTATCTGATATTAAGATTAGCTCTCCCTCACATCAACCTGCCTGATGCCGTTATCCCAGATAAAACATCGTATGCCGCCAGCCCCTGCTATCAGCCAGGCGTACGGGTTGTTCTGCATGCATTCCCGGTCTGACTGCGAAGGCATGGCTGGGGTCAGGGGATGCGTATGGTACACGCAGACTATGTCCTTTCCGCGCTTCTCTGCCTCTGTCCATAATTCATAGAACCTGGAAGGGTCAAGCTCAAAGCTCGAGCGGGACCGTTTGATGTTTTCTATTGGGCTTGCAGATTCCACAGTGATGATGCCGTCCTTTTCGCTTCCGATGAGCACGCCGCATGCCTCAAGGGGCGCATGTGCAATAAGCTCCCGTCGCACAAGCTCCAGAACGGCTTTTGGGATGCGTATCTCTTTTAACATAGGCGTGCACAATTATTGCGGGATTATTAAAGGTCGATATGCGGGTTCAGGTCGCAGCCTGTGCAGGGCAGGCACATGGTCTTTGCCCCGGCTGCATCAAGCCCGTACCTGTCAAGAGTACTTTGCAGCATCTTCGTGAGCCGCAGAATCCGCTCTGCGGTCGGGCGCTCGACATCTATCTCACCGAAACGGAGGGGATGCATGCCCGCAGCACGCAGCACAGGTATCACCCCCATGCGCGCAAGCTCTTCAACGCCCTCCGTGACGGTCTCATCAGATTCGCCGAGCCCGATTATGAAATTTGAGAATACCTTTCCTTTTCCGAATAGCTTCACTGCATCTTTCAGGCACCGCAGTATGACTGCCAGGTCGTCCCTGCCGCATACCTTCCCGTATATCGCATGGTCAAGCGTCTCTACGTTATACTTTACCTCATCCGCGCCGGCTTCCCTGAGCAGGCGTGACGAATCTTTTGTGGGATAGACCGAGACACCGATGGGGACATTATATTTCTGAAGCGCCCTGACAGCTTCAACCGCACGCATCACCTCCTTCTCGGGAGAGTCCGCAACGCCGGATGTGAGTGAGATGCTCTTCATGGTCCCTTTTTTGGATGCCTCATCCGCGAGCGCGACTATCTCTTCCAGCGATTTTACCTTTCCCTGCAGCCTTGGCACCGGGCAGAACTTGCAGTCAAAGATGCAGCGCTCGCTTATGGTTATGTATGCCTGCCCGGGGCAGTGTATGAGCTCCTCCTCAAGCTTTCCCCGGACAAGCTCCTTAGTCCCTTTCCATATCACTATCTCGCCAGTCCTTTCATCAAGGGTTGCGCGAAACGGCGACCCTTCCTCAACCATAAGCCGTACCC
>DUGO01000001.1 GCA_013331375.1 Candidatus Methanoperedentaceae archaeon
TGGAATCATCCTGAATAAAAATACCATTCCTTTTGAGACAAAGAGCCCGTTCATCACAAGCAGCATCAGGCTCGGCACTCCCGCAGCCACAACCCGAGGCATGCTCGAGGACGACATGAATACCATAGCGGACTGCATCGCTGACATACTCACTGACATGGAAAGCACAAGCACACTTGACAGTGTAAAGGCTGCGATATTCAGCCTCTGCGAGAAATACCCGGTGAACATGTGACCATGTACGAGGAAAAGATCATAGACGGCAAGGCGCTTGCTGTCAAAATCGAGGAACAGGTGAAAAGCGATGTGGCAGCCTTTAAAGCACGCACAGGCGTTACCCCAATGCTCGCCACGATTCTTGTGGGAGAGCATCCGCCTTCAAAGCTCTACGTGAAGCTGAAGCACTGGGCATGCAGGCGCGTGGGCATAAAAGGCGAGGACCACAAGTTCCCTGAGGAAACGTCACTTGAAACCATCCTTTCTCTGCTCGGCGAGCTTGCAGCGCGCAAAGATATTCACGGCATACTTGTGCAGCTCCCGCTGCCGAAGCATCTTGACGAGAGGACTGTGATGTCTGCGATAGACCCTGCTAAGGATGTGGACGGGTTCCATCCCCTGAATATGGGACGCATGCTAATAGGGAAGGAGAGGTTCGTCCCGTGCACGCCCAGGGGCGTCATTCTCGCGCTTGAGGATATGGGTGTCGAGGTCAAAGGGAAGAACGTAGTCATCGTGGGGCACAGCAACGTAGTTGGTAAACCAATGGCTGCAATGCTAATAAACCGCAACGCCACGGTGGAGGTTTGCCACGTATTCACGGAGGACCTGAGGCAGCATACATCGCAGGCTGACATACTCATAGTGGCGACCGGTGTAAGGGGGCTCATAAAAGCAGATATGGTCAGGCAGGGCGCGATTGTATTCGACGTCGGCATCACGTGGCTGAACGACACGGTCTATGGGGACGTTGACTTCGACAGCGTTGCACCAGTGGCTTCGAGGCTCTCTCCCGTGCCGGGCGGCGTAGGACCGATAACTATAGCCGTCCTGATGCAGCATACGCTTCTGGCTGCAGGGATGCAGGTAACGAATGATACGGGCTGAAATCGCGGGGATAGAGATAGGGGATAACCTGCCTGTGCGGATAATGGGGGTCATAAACCTGAGCCCTGAATCGTTCTATAAGGGTTCTGTCGTTACATCAGGCATCAAAGAGGCTGCGCAGCGCATGGTAGATGAGGGAGCTGATTTCATAGACATAGGCGCGCGCTCAACCTGGCCGCTCGCTCCGGAAATCTCAAAAGAAGCGGAAAAAGAGCGGCTTCTTACTGCGCTTGATGCGTTATCCGTGGACGTGCCTGTATCCGTGGATACCATGTACCACGATATTGCAGGTGAAGCCCTGGGGCGCGGCGCCGACATCATCAACGACGTGAGCGGCTTCACACAGGATGCGCTCATGGTCGAGGTCGCGCGCGAGTATGCCTGCCCTGTCGTGCTGATGGCGGGAAGGACCGTGCCGGGGGACGCGGTAGGCATGGATGCTGTGATGGAAGCGCTTTCAGGCATAATAGCACGGGTTGAGCTGGCAGGCATCGAACCCGGACATATCATAATCGACCCTGCGTTCGGGAAATGGGTGCCTGAGAAAGCGCCTGAGCACGACTTTGAGACCCTGCGAAGCCTGAGCCGTCTCCGTGTATTGGGAAAACCAATACTTGCAGCAGTATCGAGGAAATCGTTCATAGGCGAGACGCTGGGTAAGCCTCCTGAAATGCGGCTTTTCGGGAGCATAGCTGCCGCAGCGCTTGCAGTCCATAACGGCGCCCACATCGTGCGGACGCATGACGTATCAGCGACAGTCGATGCCGTGAGGATTGCTGAGAAGGCGCGGCGGAAAATCGTGTCAGGGGACAACATCGAGATACTCATGCTTTCTCATCCAGATGACGCCGCCCGTGCAATGCGCTCGCTCGGCGCCACTGCGGCTGGCTCTCTGATAATGAAGAACAAGGCAGTCTTGAAGACAATACTCATCCGCAACATCACATCCACCGAAGCCCTCATAATCAAGCAGGAGATGCTTGCCCGCGGCGGGGATGCTGCGCTTCCGAAAGAGGCGATATCGCATGAGAAGGAGCATGTTGATGTGCTTATCTGCGGGACACTGCTCCAGGTACAGAGGCTTGTTGCCAAGCTCAGCAGGCAGTCGCGCAGCCTTCCAGCTATCGCAGAATTATTAAGAATGCGGCTTGAAGAGGAGGGCAGCTATGGATGAACGAAGGATGGAGCTCATCGGGCTGCGGACGCGGATAATTCGACCGGGCGACGACATGGTAAGAGTTATCTCGGATGCGCTTGAACGCCAGGGATTGGCGCTTCAAAGCAGGGACGTGATTATTCTCGCAGAGTCTGCGGTTGCTACTGCCGAGGGGCGGGTCATCCCCCTTGACAGCGTGACGCCTGGTGCGCAGGCTATGCAGCTTGCAGAAAAGTACTGCATCGACCCGAGAAAGATGCAGCTCATCCTTCAGGAATGCGACGAGGTGCTGGGAGGCATACCCGGGGTGGCTGTGACCATAACGAAGGGCGTACTGTCTGCGAACGCTGGCATCGACTGCTCAAATGCACCGCCCGGCTTTGTGGTGTTGCTGCCTGCAGACCCGAAAAAAAGCGCATTGGAAATGAGCCGGCGGCTTTCGGATACGTACGGCGCGGACATAGGCGTCATAATCGGGGACAGCAGGACGCAGCCCCTGCGCCTCGGCTGCATGGGCATCGCACTCGGCTGCGCTGGCATAGAGCCTGTTGAGGATGCGCGGGGCACAAAAGACCTCTTCGGGAGACCGCTTGAAGTGACTCGAAAGGCGATTGCAGACAACCTTGTCTCTGCTGCAGAGATAATCATGGGAGAGGCTGACGAGCAGACGCCTGCAGTGCTGGTACGCGGCGCGCCTGTGAATTTCAAGGATGGAGATGCTGAAATCCCACTCATCGCACGTGAGGAGTGCATGTACTTCGGGATATTTAATGCAAAAAGTGCCTGGTACCGGTGAACACCATCGCCACGCCAACCCTGTCAGCCGCAGCAATGACCTCTTTATCCCGTATCGACCCGCCTGTTGAGACGATGAAGCGTATGTCGCTGTCCGCAGCGTGCACGATATTGTCATCGAACGGGAAGAACGCATCTGATGCCAGCACGCATCCGCTCATTTTTTCACGAATAAAATCCTGCATGGAAGTTCCGGGCTTTTCATGCTCGTACGATATCTTCAGGTTCTCATGTGCTTTAGCCACTGCTTTTTTCAATGAATCTATCCGGTTGGGCTGCCCTGCTCCCATGCCGAGTATGCTGTAGCAGTTCTTCCTGTACTCATGGGCTATGACCACTGCATTTGATTTTACGCACTTGCACGCGCTCCATGCGAACATCGCAAGACCGTATTTTTCATCTGGTATGCGCAGCCGTGTCACACTTTCCCATTTCGCGTGCGATTCGATATCCCTTGACTGCACGAGCATGCCACCGGTTATGTACTTGTATACCTCGCTGACATGCGTGCCCCCGTCTTCCGGAAGCTGCAATATGCGCATATCTTTACTCTTGTTCTTCAGGAATTCAAGTGCATCGGGCTCAAACCCGGGCGCAAGTATGACCTCGACGAACTTTCCATGCAGGAACTGCGCCGTTCCCATATCCAGTGCTTTTCCGAAGCACAGGATGCTCCCGAACGCTGATACCGGGTCCCCTGCCCATGCAGCCTCAAGCGCCTGCCGTAGCGTGTCGCCTGTGGCAAGCCCGCACGGGTTTGTGTGCTTTACGACAGCTACCGCATTTTCGCTATGAAGCTCCCGCACTGCCTGAAGAGCGCTGTCTGCGTCAACGTAATTGTTGAACGACATTTCCTTGCCGTGCAGCTGCACGGCGTTTGCAAGCGATGGCTCGGTGACGCCGGGCTGGACATAGAATTTCGCCTTCTGGTGCCAGTTCTCGCCATACCTGAGAGCCTTACCTTTAACAAACAGGAGGCGCAGGATGTCCTCTCCGGCAAGCTCGGACGAGAGATACCTGTCAATCGCGCAATCGTAATCCGCGATTCTCCGGAATGCCTTCACTGCAAGCTGCTTTCTTGTATCTTCAGAGATATCGCCATTTTCGAGCTCATCAAGCACAGGTGCGTAATCGTCAGGGTCAACGATGACTGCGACGTGCCTGTAGTTCTTTGCTGCAGCCCGCACAAGAGCCGGTCCTCCGATGTCGATATTTTCTATAGCATCCTCAAGCCTGCCGCCCTTTATGCTCTCCTCAAAAGGATACAGGTTGACCGCAACGATGTCTATCGGCTCGATACCCTGATTTCCCAGCTCCCTCATGTGTGCGGGATTATCCCGCAGAGCCAGGAGCGCGGCGTGTATCTTCGGGTGCAGCGTCTTTACCCTGCCGTCCATCATCTCCGGAGCCCCCGTGACAGATGAGACGTCAGTGACAGGTATGCCATCGTCCCTGAGGGCTCTGGCTGTGCCGCCTGTTGAAATTATCTCAAAACCAAGCCTTGAGAGCCCATCTGCAAAAGCCGCAACCCCGTTTTTATCCGAGACGCTGATGAGAGCTCTCCTTTTTACCACGAAATCACCTTACTGCAATAGAAGAGGAATGGTATAAAGGTTTGCACAATACGGGGCTGTCAAAAAGTCTGGTGTTTATGGGCTATCAGTAATCATTCAAAAAATAAGAAACCGCGGATAAACGCCGATGAACGCGGATTTGGGCTGTCGTATCTGCGTTAATTTGCGTTCATCTGCGGTTTTTTTGTTTTGAAAACCAAAAGATTTTACAGCCTC
>DUGO01000200.1 GCA_013331375.1 Candidatus Methanoperedentaceae archaeon
TTGAATGCTACCACTCCCCATAATCGTCCTGTTCGCCGTCTTTACTCTCACAGCCGTGCGCCAACTCCTGCGCCTGAGGCTTCGCATCTGGCACATAATGCTCGGAGGGGCGCTTGCTGTGCTGCTCGCGGGAGAGATATCGCCTTCTGCCGCCCTGTCCAGCATAAACATGGATGTGATGCTCTTCCTCTTCGGCATGTTCGCTGTCGGCGCAGCGCTTGAGGAGAGCGGGTACCTCGCATCATTATCGTGGGGATTTTTCAGGAGGGCAGGGAACGTTGACGAGCTGCTTATTCTTATCCTATTTGTCACAGGCATCTTCTCTGCCTTCATCATGAACGACACGCTCGCAATTATCGGCACGCCTCTTGTGCTCCATCTTGCGCGCAAGCACGGCATCTCACCTAAACTTTTGCTCCTCTGCCTCGCCTTTGCAGTGACAACAGGCAGCGTAATGAGCCCGATTGGAAACCCGCAGAACCTGCTTATCGCTATTGGCGGCGGCATGCAGAATCCGTTCGTCACGTTTTTTCACTACCTTGCCCTGCCGACCATCCTGAATCTTGCAATCGCTTACCTTCTCCTGCGCTTCCTGTACAGGGACGGCTACAGGAACATATCGCTGAACCACGAGCAGGAACCCATAAAGGATAGGGAGCTGGCACTCCTCTCAAAGGTATCCCTTATCCTGATTATCTCGCTTATAGCAGCCAAGATTGCTGTCGTATCCCTGCGACCGGAGCTGGATTTCAGGCTGACCTACATCGCCCTGATAGCCGCCCTCCCCATCCTTGTATTCAGCGGCAGGAGATGGGAGCTCATGCGGAAAGTGGACTGGAGGACGCTTGTCTTTTTCGCTGCCATGTTCATCGTCATGGAAAGCGTCTGGGACACGGGCTTTTTCCAGGGGCTGCTCGAAGGCTCGGGACTCGGGATAGCATCCACAGGCATGATACTTGCGGTGGGCATCCTCCTCAGCCAGCTGCTATCCAACGTACCCCTTGTCGCACTGTACCTGCCCATGCTCGCCCATGCCGGCGCGTCCGCGAAGGGAATGGTGGCTCTTGCGGCTGGAAGCACAATCGCAGGGAACCTGCTCATACTCGGCGCAGCAAGCAACGTGATAATCATCCAGAACGCGGAAAAAAGGGGCGAAACCCTCACGTTCTTCGAGTTCGCGAAGGTCGGGATTCCCCTGACCGCGATCAACACGCTGGTTTACTGGATATTCCTTTTATGAGTCAAGCTCTTGCCCAAATCCTTTCCCCGGCGTTACAGCCGAGGCAAGGGCTGATGCTATGAGCGCCTTGTAGATGTCCACCCAGATAAACGGCAATGCTCCCAGCTCGATAGACTTCTGCATGCCTGTCCCGAGCACGAGCGACAATTGTGCAACACCGAACAAGATTATCACACCTATCCCGAAGACCATGAGGATGAACATCGGGACTAATCCGCGCGACCGGATGTAACTGTCAGCGAACCAGCCTATGATGAGCGATGCAGCAATGAACCCGAATATGTACCCGCCTGTCACCCCAAAGAGTACATCCAGACCGCCTTTACCCCCGTTAAACCACGGCAGCCCGACGGCACCGAGTCCGGCATACAGGAACTGGCTCAACCCGCCGTAAAACTTCCCGAGGATGACGCCTGATAGCAGCACTGCGAATACCTGCCCGGTCACAGGCACGGGGGTGTAAGGCAAATAGAACCTCACCTGCGCCAGTATTCCGGTAAGGCATGCGAACCCCAGTGCGAGTGCGACCTTGTTCTCGAACGATGCCTCAAACCTCCACCTGAAAAAATAATATCGGGCGGAGTCGTATTTTGTGTACGCATTTCGTAATTCGCCTAAAATCTCAGGCATAAGTCACCTATTGTAAACTCTCTATCTTGAAGAGGTAAACAATCTATTTAAACATTGCTGATTTGCGGGGCGTGCTACGGCTGCAGTACCCGACCAATAGATATATAGTGCCAAATTGAGATGTAACAACATAGATGGGAAAAAAGAAAAACCTGTTGGTAACGGTAGGCGCCGGGGCTGTTATCTTTGCAGTGTTCGTGTTCGGCATCGGTGCTGATACTCTTGTTCGGATGCTCTCCACAAGCGACCCGTTATATCTGCTGGCAGCCGTTGCCTTTAATATGTTCAACCTGTTGGCGTTCACAGCCACATGGCGCGCACTTGTCCCTGTGCGGGTCTCGTTTTACAAACTCTTCAAGCTATACATGGCAGGTGTGTTCGTGAACAACCTCACACCTGCCTTTGGCGCCGGGGGCGAGCCCTTCAAGGCCGTATTCCTCGCAAAGGAGACAAAATCCAGCAAGTCTGAGTGCTTTGCCAGCGTGGTGGCACAGCGCATGATAAACATGTTCCCGTTCGTGCTTATCGCAGTGTTCGGTCTTGTGACCCTGCTCACCAACGAGAACCTGAAACCCATGGAGGTAGCTGTTCTCATAGGCTCGCTGACACTTTCCATCAGCATGTTCTGCATCATCCTGTACCTGTACAAACGAAAGGATAAGATGTTCGCATTTGCCCGGGCAGCGGCAAAGCTTATCACGTATCTATTCAGGCTGTTCAGGAAAGGCATCGACCCGGGCGCATACTCGAAAAAAGTCGAAGAATCGGTCTCAGAGTTCCACAACGGGCTCGCAGGCATCTCGTCAAGGAGGGACAGCCTGTTCGTGGCTGTATCTTTTTCATTCCTCGGCTGGGCGTTTGACGTGCTTGCAGCCTATTCGGTCTTTATAGCGATTGACTATCACATAAGCCTCAGCCTGCTGATAGTGGTATATACGATAGCCATGATAGCAGGCATGCTTCCGCTCCTCCCTGGCGGTCTCGGTGTCGTGGATGGTGCAATGGCGCTTCTCTACATCTCATCAGGCGTGCCAGCTGGCGTAGCGATGCTGTCCACACTCACGTACAGGATAATAGCCTACTGGCTCAACACGATTATCGGGGCTCTGTACCTGCGGGATATCGGAGTCGGGGGATAGTATCAGTCCGTCAAAATTCCGGGATGCAGAATGGTACATTCTGCTATCCACATAAAAAACGGGTAAAAAATCAGCTTGTCAGCACAATCTCGATATTTATGTCCTTTGGCACCTGGATGCGCATGAGCTGGCGCAGCGCCCTCTCGTCGGCATCAAGGTCTATAAGGCGCTTGTGCACGCGCATCTCCCAGTGGTCCCATGTTGCAGAGCCTTCGCCGTCAGGGCTTTTTCTGCACGGGACTATAAGCTTCTTGGTGGGGAGGGGCACAGGTCCTGAAATGTTCACGCCGGTCTTGTTCGCGATGTCCTTTATCTGCAAACATACCCCGTCGAGGGACGCTGGACTTGTGCCTGATAAACGGATTCTTGCCTTTTGAGCCATAATACACCGGAAAAAAAGAGATTACGGGCGCAGCTTGATGTCTATACACATGCCAGCTGCAATGGTCATACCCATATCTCTGATCGCAAACCTTCCGAGCTGCGGAATCTCCTTTACTTTCTCGATGCACAGCGGTCTTGACGGCTTGATGGTAATGACTGCCGCGTCTCCTGCCTTGATGAACTGCGGGTTCTCAGCCTTTACCTGCCCGCTCTTGGGGTCAAGCTGCTTATTCAGTGCTGTTATCGTGCACGCCACCTGCGCAGTATGGCAGTGGAACACAGGAGTGTAACCTGCAGTTATAGCGGATGGGTGCTGCAGCACAACTATCTGGGC
>DUGO01000209.1 GCA_013331375.1 Candidatus Methanoperedentaceae archaeon
AAGAATGCACTTGAAGAGGCAATAAGGATCAGGGAAAAGCACGGAGGAAGGGTTTTAGCAATAATCCGGGGCACGAAGGAAGCCGCTAAAGAGGCTCTGGCGATGGGCGCAGATGAAGCTATCATTTATACTGTTGATACGGACTCTCTTGGCACAGCACATATCCTGGCAGGGATAATCCAGAAAATGAAGTATGACCTCATCCTATGCGGGGAAGCTTCAATCGACGAATATGCCTTTCAAACAGGTCCAAGGCTGGCGCANNGGCGCAGGCTCTCGGAATTCCGGTAGTGACATATGCGAGGAAAATAGAACTGACAGATGGCAGTGTTGTCGTAGAAAGGGATATTGAAAAAGCGTACGAGGTAGCCACTGCAAAACTCCCGGTTCTGGTAACTGTCACCAAAGAGATTAACGAGCCGAGAATTCCCACTCTGCTGCAGATACTTGGGGCATCAAAGAAGAAAATCCAGGATATCAGCCCCCTGAAACCAGATGCCGGGATCGAGACATTGAGTATTCTGGCGGTTGATATGAAAAGGAAGGAAGTGATGCTGAAAGATGTTGAAACTCTGGCAAAAATAATAATTGCGGAAAAACAAGGGGAAAAATGATACTGATATTCTCTGAAGACAATGAAATCGCTTTTGAGATCCTCTCAAAAGCAAGAGAGCTTGCCGAATCTTCAGGATCAGAGCTTGCATCCATCTCATTTGGAGGCGGTGAGAACGCGCATGTCGCATTTGGAGCTTCCAGGGTCTTTTCTATTCAGCCCCGGGATTCAAGTATCATGCCTTCATTGCAAGCAGATACCGCAGTCGAAGTAATATCGGGACTAATTGACCAATACAGACCAGAAACACTTCTTATAGGGAGTACAAAGCTTGGCAGAGAGGTCGCTCCGAGAATCGCACAGCAATTAGGGGTCGGCTGCGCCACAGACTGCATAGATTTCTCGCTGGATAGGGAACAATTAATCGTAAAACGCTTTGTTCTTGGTGGCAGATTTATCTCCACCCAGAAGTTCCTGCGCAAACCCCAGATCGCCACAGTGCCCCCGAAGAAATTCGAAAAAAAGATCAACGGCTCAAGAAAAGGGGAAATAATCATAATCAAAACATCATTGAAGCCTTCCGGGACAGGTGTGCAGGTGGTAGAGACAAAGAAAAAAGCCGCGCAGGAATTGAAAATTGAAGACGCAAATATCATTGTTTCTGCAGGCAGGGGTATAAAGAAAAAAGAAGATCTACGACTCATTGAAGAACTTGCGCAGGTCACAGGTAGTGCGGTCGGCTGTTCAAGATCAATAGCCGCGGATCTGAAATGGCTTTCTGAAGAGCACTGGATAGGGCTATCAGGACACAAGGTCAAACCAAAGCTCTATATTGCCATTGGTATCTCAGGACAGGTGCAGCACATCGCAGGGATCAGGGATTCCAGAACCATCGTTGCGATAAACAATGACCCGAATGCGCCCATCTTCAAAGCGTGCGATTATGGGATGGTTGGGGACCTGTATGATATAGTGCCGAAGCTTGTAGCGATCCTGAAGAAGAGTTAACAGGTTGGCTAACCATACTTGTAATACACCCCATATCCTCCTCTTGGATAGCTGAAATCTACAGCACCTCTATGACATGAGAACTTGCAGGTTCCACATTCAAGGCATCCTTCATAATCATGCTTTATCTTTCCTTCTTCAAGAGTGAATCTGTGCGCAGGACAAAAATGCAGGCATGATTTTTCATCGCATTCACCGCATATACTGGTCTCTACTTTGATGTGCCGCTCCTTATCAACTTCAATGCTCACAAGCCCGAGCCGCTCTTCGATACGTATATTCATAGCGCTCTCAAACCTCTTATTGAATCAAGGATCATTTTCGTTCTATTGCCTTTTGTGACTTTCAATATTTCATCAAATACTCGTTTCTTAGCTCCATCAACAGCTGTGAGGTTATGAAAAAGCCTGCAGGCAATCTCAGGATATAATGCATATAGCCTGTGGTTCTGCAAAAATTCCGGTGCTCTACTGAAAGTGTCTATATCTTTGAGCACAAAATCCTTTTTCAACAGGTCTTCATAATGCGATAGACATTCATTTGAGAAATCGTTCTTTTCCATGGCTTTCTTCACCGCTTCTGCCGCTGCTGCTCCTGAGGCTATTGCCATATCCATGCCTCGAAGCGTGATGCCGTTATTTACCACGAGACCCCCAGCATCACCTACAACAAGCATACCGTCTCTGAAAAGCTTGCTGCGTGAGGTTTCAGGGATAACATGAGCAGAATATTCCAGTATCTTGCCACCTTTTATCAGTTCTGCTACAACAGGGTTCTCGTTGAACTCACTTATGATCTCGTGGGAATCTATTTTCTTTTCTATAAGCCGGTCAATATACACAACAATCCCCACGGAAAGGCTAGTTCTGTTCGTATAGATGAAGCCACCTCCAGGGATCTTCTTTGTACACTGACCCACAAATAGCTGCGCTGCACCAGCCCCATTGGTGAGATTGAACCTGTCCTCAATGGTTTTCTCCGGCAGTTCAATTATCTCCTTCATACCGAGGGCAAATTGCTTTACATAAAATCTCTTCAATCCAGCTTTCTCAGACATGAAGGATACAGCGCCATCAGCAGCGATAACAACATTCGCTTCAATCTTGTCCTCACCTGCTACGATGCCAGCAACTTTTTTCTCTTTCCATAGAAGGTCCTCGACCCTAATATTTGAGACAAGCGTGGCACCTGCTTCCACCGCTTTATTCGCGAACCACTGGTCGAATTCTGACCGGAGCATTGTGAAGCTGTTAGGAGGTTCCCTGAACTCTTCGTCCTGAAAATCAAGCGTAACTGAAGCTTTGTTGCACAGAAATGTCAGNNCGCTCTACCGGAGCGTCTTTCCAGAATCCTGGTATGATCCGGTTGAGGGCATGCGCATACATCCTTCCGCCCATCACGTTCTTGGCTCCCGGGTATTTGCCTCTCTCCACAATCAGCACATTAATACCCTTCTTTGCAAGGCAATAGGCTGCTGCGTTTCCCCCTGGACCTGCGCCCACGATCACGACATCGAATTTTTCAGTCATGGCTCAACGATTCATATACCCTTGAACATGGGTTTCCTTTTCTCAAGAAAAGCGTTTATGCCCTCGTGATGATCCAGGGTATCAAAACACTCTGAAAACGAAACTATTTCTCTCGCAAGCCCTTCTTTGATATCCTGATTTTCATTCATCAGTTTTTTTGCCATCTTAATTGCCACAGGCCCTTTCTGTGCAATTATCCCTGCCATTTCCAGAGCCTTCTCCATAAGTTCCTCATCTTTTACGACCATATTCACAAGACCGATGACTTCTGCCTCTCTTGCATCAATAGTTCTCCCTGTCAGGATCATTTCCTTGGCTTTTCCAATACCCACAAGTCTGGTGAGCCGCTGGGTCGCTCCAAATCCCGGAATAAGACCCAGGTTCACTTCGGGCTGGCTGAATTTTGCATTCTCACCAGCGATCCTCATATCGCAGGCAAGAGCCAGTTCACATCCACCTCCGAACGCATAGCCACCGACAGCTGCAATGACCGGCTTTTCCAGGTTCTCCACCTGATTGAATAACCTGTTACCAAAATCAGAAAAGATCTTTGCTTCTTCAGGATTAAATGCCTTCATTTCTTTAACATTCGCTCCTGCGCTGAAATTCTTGGCACCTGTTATGATCACAACTCGTATAGTCTCCTCCTTTCCGAATTCGTTGAGAAAATCCCTGAAATCATTCAGCATTGTAGAATCGAGAATGTTCAGACCGTCGGATTTTCGCAGCGCAATGATGCCTACTTCGTTTTTCTTCTCTACGCCAATGTGCTCATTTCCGGTATTCATAGAATCCTCCCCCGGTTTTCTTCCCGAGCTTTCTGCCTGCAACCATTTTCCGAAGCAATGGACACGGTCTGTACTTCTCTCCCAGATCCGCATGAAGTACCTCAAGTATATCAAGACAGATATCCAGACCGACGAGGTCTGCAAGTTCAAGAGGTCCCATGGGATGGTTGGCACCCAGTTTCATAATGCTGTCTATGCTTTCCTTTGGCGCCACTCCTTCCTGCAGGCAGTAAATGGCATCGTTTATCATTGGCATGAGCACACGATTTGAGACAAAACCCGGAGAATCATTGACCATAACGGGGGTCTTCCCCATTTTTTCAGAGACTGCTCTTACTGCGTCGATAGTTTCCTGAGAAGTATGAAGTCCTCGAACCACCTCTACAAGTTTCATCATATAGGCCGGGTTCATGAAATGCATTCCTGCGAACCTCCCGGGTCTTTTTGTGACTCCGGCAAGCCGGGTGATCGATATGGAAGACGTATTTGTGGTGAAAATGGATTCCTGTGCGCATATACCATCCAGCTGCTTGAAAATCTCCTTTTTCACATTCTCTTTTTCTACAACGGCCTCGATTATGAGGTCAGCATCTCTGCAATCTTCCAGGCTTGTGGCTGTCTGTATGTTTGAAATGATCCCATCTTTCTCGCTGCTGTCAAGTTTGCCATCAGTAACCCTCTTTTCCAGCCTTTCTTTTAGTTTATCGAATCCGAATCTCACATATTCTTCAGTCACATCTTCCAGAATGACTTTGTAGCCACTCTGCGCAGCTGTCTGGGCTATTCCTCCGCCCATGGTCCCGGCACCTATCACGCCGATTTTCTTGATGTTCATGGATCCCTCATTTCAATGATAAATGTGCAATCAAAAGCCTTAAGATATCTGAAGTTCCCTCACCGATGGTGAGCAGTCTGGCATCTCTCCAGTGTCTGTGGATATCGTATTCGTCCGTATACCCGTATCCACCATGGATCTGTACCGCATTATCGCACACCCTCAAAGCCGTCTCAGTAGCAAAGAGCTTTGCCTGCGCGGCATCAGATGCAATATTTTCCCCTTTATCTTTTAGATGGGCTGCATAATACGTAAGAAGCNNCAGCTTCTCCTGCACAAGCTGATGCTCTGAAATGCTCTTTCCAAAGGCTGATCTGTCTTTGCTATATGACAGAGCCTTTTCATATGCTGCCTGCGCTATCCCTGCGGCGATCGCAGCGATCGTGACCCTTCCGGAATTCAGAATATGCTTTGCATATTCAAGCCCTTTCCCATCTTCTCCAAGGAGAGCGTTTTTTGGAACTTTGCAGTTGTCAAGGTGTATCTCGGACAACCTGTGCCCCCGAAAGCCGAGTTTCGGGATGACTTTAGCCACATCAAATCCCGGTGTTTTGCGCGGCACAAAGAACTGAGATATTCCTTTATCAGTGCGTGCGAACAGTAAAACAAAATCTGCTTCTCCCGGGCTCGTTATCAGCGTCTTGGTGCCGTTCAATATATAATTATTTTCATAAAGTTGAGCTTTTGTCTGTATCGAATTTGCATCCGAGCCGCAGCATGGCTCCGTGAGCGCGAAGGCTGCCAGGCTGTTCCCTGCAACAAGACCATTTTCCTTAAGGAACTCTGTTCTTTGTCGTTCATCTCCAAAAAGCCGTATCCCCTCACATACCATCCCCTGTATAGAAACCTGCAGCGCAGTATTTGCACAGGCTTTCGCCAGCATTTCCAGAGCAGCGATATATACGGGATATGGGAGCCCAATACCATCATAATCCTGAGGAAAAGGCATGGCCGTGATCCCCTGCTGTGCCACCTTTTCTAAATTCTTTCTCGGGAATATTTCTTCCTGATCCACTTTTTTTGCCGCCGGCATTATTTCCTTCTCCACAAAATCGCCTATTGACTCAAGCATCAAGTTATATTCGCCGGCGTCTGTGAAGAGCATCCCGATTATGTTTTTCATATCTCTTATGTAGTACATTTTATCTCTCCACGATCATTGCCAAAGCATTCCCTCCACCGAGGCAGAGAGTCGCAAGTCCCCTTTGAAGCCCTCTTTGCTTCAGAGCGTGCAGCAGCGTCACAAGTATCCTTGCGCCGCTGCAGCCAATTGGATGCCCCAGAGCCACAGCACCTCCGTTCACGTTGAATCGTTGAGGTGCGATATCCAGTTCACGCATGACCACAAGAGAAGCTGATGAATAGGCTTCGTTGTGCTCAACCA
>DUGO01000152.1 GCA_013331375.1 Candidatus Methanoperedentaceae archaeon
ATCTCGAACTTGTCCTCCTGCCCGCCCGGGTATTTGCGCTCCTCGCCCTCATGCGTCCTGAAGAAATGTGACCTGCCAAGACCCCGCTCGATAGAGCCGCGGTTCATGACAAGCGCGTCTTCAATGTTGTAGCCCTCGTAGGAGAGGACTGCCACAACATAATTCTGCCCTGCGGGGCGGCTGTCAAATCCTATTACGTCAGCCGTGCGCGTTGAAACAATGGATTTCTGTGGATACTGCATCAGATGGGAGCGTGTATCGGGTCTGAGCTTCATGTTCGGCATTGAAACACCAAGTGACTGCTTTATCATGCCTGCGCCCATCGTGTTACGCGGCGACGCATTGTGCTCAGGGAACGGTATCATCCCGGCGCAGATGCCGAGAATGAGCGATGGGTCTATTTCAAGGTGCGTATTAGCTTTCGTAATTTCGCCTTCATCGATTGCGATAAGCGTATTTTCCTCTTCCTCCGCATCCACGAACTCTATCATCCCGCCCTCAACCAGGTCATTTAACGATATCTTGTTGTTCGAGAGATTCTCGATGTGCTCCTCGGTGACACGTGATTTGCCGTTCTCAACCACGATAACAGGTCGCCTTGCCCGTCCGCTGTCAGAGTTGATGATTATCTCCTGCGTATCCGCGAAATGGGCGATGTTCGCCTGTTTCGGGATTATCCCCTGCCGCCTCTTTTTCCTGAAATCCTCCACGAACGTTTTTGCGTTGTCTATCGAGCCTATCAGTTCACCGTCCAGAAATACCCGTGCCTTACGCATAGAACTCACCTCCAGCCGGCTCCTCAGCTTCGAATTTCTCTTCAGTCTCCTCCATGGCTTCAAGCTCGGAAGCGTATGTTACCACCGTGGTCTCCTGCGCGCCCACGAGTGACGGCACCAGCGGCTCGACACCCATCTCAAACAACATGTTCTTTAGCTTGCCCGGGTCGCTGACCATTGTCGATATCTCCACAAGCTGCGCGAAGTTCTTCACGAGCCCGCAGTTCGGTCCTTCAGGGGTCTCGGACGGGCAAATCCGACCCCACTGTGTAGGGTGCAGGTCGCGAGCCTCGAAATGCGGCTGGGCTCTCGAGAGCGGGGATATGACCCTCCGCAGGTGTGAAAGCGTTGATACGTAATCAGTCCTGTCGAGAAGCTGCGAAACGCCTGTGCGCCCGCCTACCCAGTTGCCTGTGGCAAGCGGCTGCACCAGCCGCTCTGTGAGCACATCAGCCCTCACGATTGTACTCACGTTGAGCTCCCTGTTCCTCATGTTCGCCCTCTCAAGCTGGTACTTTATGTCGCGAGCCAGCCTGTTGAATGATACCCTGAACAGGTCTTCCATCAGGTCGCCCGACAGCTTCAGCCTCTTGTTGGCATAATGGTCCTTGTCGTCTGCGCCCCTCCTGCCGAGAGCCAGCTCAAAGCATTTCTCAGCCATGCGCGACATGAACCTTGCTTTCAGTATCCTGTGCGGCTCATCATTACCGAGATGCGGCAGCAGGTATCGGTCTATCACGTAATTGGCTCTCTTTATCTGGTAATCCTTCGCCTGCCCGGGTGCGACGCGCGAGCCAATCTTCTCGATGGCTTCCTCATGCGTCTGTACTTCAGCCTCCTCAAGGTTCTCAAGCATGAACTTCATGATTTCGGGGTCGTCCGAGACCGCATTCACGATGTCGGCTTCGGTGACCAGTCCCAGCGCCCGGACAAGAGTCACGAAGTTTATCTTGCCTGAGATGGACGGGAACGAGACTTCAAGCAGTGATTTCCTGCTCCTCTCGACCACCACGAGCGCCCTGTACCCGCGCCTCTGGGAGAAGACCTTGGCAACCTCTATCTTGTCCCCGTACCGCTCCTCAAGCTCGCCGAGTATCTTGTTCGGGGCTATGTCCTCAAGCGTGGTGATGACGCGCTCTGTGCCGTTAATTATGAAATAACCGCCGGGGTCCTGGGGGTCTTCCCCGTGCTCCAGCATCTCTTCCTTGCTCTGCCCCACGATGTTGCAGACCTTTGAAAGGACCATCACAGGTAGCAGCCCTATCTCAGCCTCTTTCTCCTCCTGCTCGGTCTCGCCAGTGACTATGGTCATATTCAGATGCAGCGGGGCAGCGTAGGTGATGTTCCGCAGTCGTGCCTCAGTGGGATACAGCTTGTCAGTCGCGCCGTCAGCCTCCTTTACGACGGGATATCCCAGTCGTATCGCGCCGAGCTTCACGTACGTGCCTTCGATATCGGTCTCGATTGTCCTCTGTTCGTCAATGACCTTCTGCAGACCGAAGTCTATGAAATCGTTAAATGAGTCCACATGGTGACGCACCAGGTTCTCCCTGGTAAAGTATGCTTTTGACAATACTCCTGTATTCAACATATTCGCACCCTTCTAATCTTCGAACTTCTAAATAACAAGCCGGTAGTAATTCGCCCTGCCCGCAGTCTGGCTGTTCCTTGTAATCTTCACGATGTCTCCCACTTTTGCGCCGATCTCGGTTGCAACCGGGTCGCCGGCTTTCATCTTCGGGAGCTGCTCCCGGTCTATGCCGTATTTTGCAAGGACTTTTTTTGCCTCTTGTTCTGAAAGTATCTCATGTTTCGGAACCATTACATGGTTGAGCAGACTGATTTCCCTTGTTTTCTCTTTCATTATGCACTTCCCCCTGTTCAGGTAAGACGAGCGGGCTCGGAGGGATTTGAACCCTCGACCATCTGGTATCTCTGTGACGATGCGCTTAAAAGCCAGGTGCTCTGCCTGTCTGAGCTACGAGCCCAAAAACCGATAGCTGCCGCTGGATATTTAATCCTTGCAATTATGTTAACTGTGATTGGGGGCAAATCTCACCGGTCACCTGCACAAGGCTATAGACGCATCCCGCCTTGAAGGTGCTCTTCTCATTTAAAGCTTTCTATGAACATGAACAGCAGTCGCTGGGATGCAGGCTGAATAAACATTGTATCATGGATACTTATCTACTTTGCCACTCTCATTTTTCTTCTGTAGTAATTGAGGGGATGCGTCACCCGTTCGCACAGCGCGTCCTTATTGACGCAGTTGCCGTATGTGAGCATAGTAGAGCATGAGGGAGACGTATATACGGTGCCGCTTGCTCCCGCAATGTGCTCAACCTGGTACCTCGTCTTCTCGTAATCGAAATCCGGCGACCTGCCGAAGAGCGCCATAATCGCATCAACCCCCATCCCGATGTTGACCAGAAACGATGTAACTGCAAAGCGCGCAGAGTGCGGAAGATTGATACCCTGCTGCAGGCTGCCGAGCGCATGTATGATGCAAGGCGGGAAGCAGTCGTTCTTCACTTCCCTGATATCGATGTCAATCGCCGTCTTCCGCTCAGAAAGCACAGCCTCGATATCCCTTATGTACTGACCGAGGCTTTCGCATGCGTTTTTTGGGACCTCAACAGGCAGCGAATCCGCTATTTTCCTGCGTATCACCTCTTCAAGCAGCCGTGCGAACCTCTGTGCCGGGAGGTCATGCACATACCCGTTGATGAGCCGCTGGTTCACAAGCTTGAATTCGGTTTCACGGATATTCGAGAAGCTACGTATGTAATCTGCAAAATGGACGCGAAAATTCCCGCTGTACACACTGGCTTCTATGTTTAGGTCTTTACCTATCTCAATCAGCACTTCGGGTTTTTCACTCTCTAATGATTTAGATGCCGTTTTCGCCTCGGCAAGCGCATACCTGCCTGTGAGGTAGCGGTCGTTTATGCACGATACGAGAATCCTCGCAATTGGATATGACAGTAGCTCGATATCATCTCCCGCCCTGCTGCCAGTCCTGACATCCCTTGCTGCAAGCATTACACGCTCGCACGCACGCTCCCGCACGCCGGCGAATATCCCGCCCGAGACCAGCTCGTCAAGGCTGTATCCTTTCCCAGCCACATATTTTGATGCAAACGAGGTGAACGGGTACTGCGAGAGCTTCCCGGTGTCCATCCGATTACTCTGACTCTACCCTCGGGGCAAGCAGGTAGTTGACCTCGCCCTTATCGCCCGCGACCATGAATCTGAGCTTCAGCGGGAAGTCCTTGCCCAGGGATAGCTCGATTTTTTCAGCCTTTGCGATGACTTTGCTCAGGTCCGAGAGATAGTCCAGCGAGAACAGCGAGCTTGCGTCTCCGGGTTTCAGGTCGACGAGCTGGTCGCGCGCAAGTTCCACCTTCACGCGGTCAGTATCGCCCTCAGCCTCGATGAAGAATACCTCGCCCTGCACCCCCATCCTGATATAATCGCTGACCTTCTCTGCAGCCTTTATGGCACGCTTTAATTCCTCGCCCCTTATTACTATATGAGCAGGCAGCTCGAGAACCGGGACTTTGGGCTCTTTCCTGATGGACGACGGGTCGAGCAGCGACACGGTATATGACAGCTTCCCGATGCGTATCACGAGCTTATGGCTGCTCTCGTCAAGCTCAAGCTCAACCTTGTCTGTCCTGTCAGCCATCTCCAGGATCCCGTTCATCTTTTTAAGATCAATGCCAATTTCCCCTTCGGTCGCCTCGAACGAGTCAAAAGCCTCCCCCGACAGGTCAAAGGATACCATCGCGACGTTTGCAGGGTCAACAGCCTTTACCGAAATGCCATCGCCCTTCAGCTTGAGCCTTGCCTCGTCAACGAGCGTGGATATGACCTCCACAGAGTCCCGGAATTTTTCAGCCTCTATAACTGCCTTGAACATCTTGACCACCGTTTCGCGTAAACACTAATAACTTCTCCTGATTTATACTTTGCCGGAAGGTGCCCGAAGGTTTCACAATCCGGAGCCGTGAGAAAAAAGTGATTGTGCAGAACGGCTACTTAGCCACGGTTTCTGCAACAGCGAACTTTTTCATCACTTTATTGACCTTTATTGTAACCTTGTCGCCCACTTTTGTCCCGGGAACAAAGATTACAAACCCCTCTATTCGTGCTATCCCGTCTCCCTTTTTCGCGGTATCTTCAATCGTTACGTCGTACGTCTGTCCTTCAGCTACGGGTGCTGTTGATTCTCTATTTAACACGATTCACACATCCTTTAGAAGGGTATTCGTTACCCTCGGCGGATTACTTATACTCCGGAACATATAAATCCTTTGATTGATTCAGGCTGTAAAATCCCGGGTATCTGTGTATAAAATACAGGCTAAATGGGCATCCAAAACTTTTTATTTGATGAATCAATGGTGTGTGCTGGTAATGCGATGCATCTGATAATCACGGAAAAACACGACGCTGCAAGGCGGATAGCCGGAATCCTCTCAGGCAAGAAGCCAAAGCAGGTGAGGGTTTCGGGCGTTGATACTTACGAGTTCGACGGCAAGGTCGTGATGGGTCTCAGCGGGCATGTCGTGGAACTGGATTTCCCGAAGGAGTACAACAACTGGCAGAAGATTGACATCCAGGAACTCATTAATGCCGAAATAGTCACGCACCCGACACAGGGCAGGATAGTTGCGGCACTGAAATCCCTGGGTAAGAAAGCCGACAGGGTCACAATCGCCACGGACTATGACAGGGAGGGGGAACTCATAGGCGTGGAGGCGCTTGACATAATAAAGCAGGTGCAGAAGGATATCCCTGCTGACAGGGTGAGATACAGCACAATAACCGAGGACGAGATACCGAAG
>DUGO01000005.1 GCA_013331375.1 Candidatus Methanoperedentaceae archaeon
AACTCCCATGCCGTCAACGTACGGGCTTATGCCGTGCTCGTCAAGCAGGAGGAGCATCTCCTGAGTGCGACCAATCGCAAAGCTCGGGATGAGCGCAGTCCCGCCGGATTCAACTGTACGGCGGACCGATTCGATGAACCTGCGCTCGACCAGAGCGCGCCCCGGATGCTGCCTGCCGAAGTACGTGCCCTCTATCACAGCCACATCGAAATGCGGGTACCGGCTATCTGCACCACTGAGCAGCCTGGTATCGCGTGTGTTTATATCGCCTGTGTACAGCACCCGCATGCCTTCTTTTTCAGCCATGACCGAGGACGCGCCTGGTATGTGCCCCGCGTACATGAGACCTATCGTGAAGCCTGCTGCATCGAACTGCTCATTGAATCCCCGTGTCCTTGCGCGCCGCTCGAATTCAACGATATCGATATTTGAAAATGTGACGTCCCCTGAGATTTTCATGGTATCATTGGCAAGAAGCGCTGATAGACTTTTTGTGACCGGCGTTGAATATACGTCGATATCCATGTCCATGAGATTCGGTACGCNNGTGCAATAAATTTCAGGTTCGAGGTCCATGAGATTGGGCGCAAGCCCGCAGTGGTCGAGGTGCCCGTGTGATATGACCATAGCCTTCGGTCTCATGCCGTTTAGCGGGTACTCTGGCGGGTCGGCGGGCTTTATGCCGTAGTCGATGAGCAGGTCGCCGTCCAGGAGCATTGCTGAGCGCCCCACTTCCCTGCATCCTCCGAGGAACCGAAGCTCTATTCCCGCATCCCCCCTTCTTCCCTGAATATTATCATGGCATCTCCGAAGCTGTAGAACCTGTACTTCTGCATGACCGCGCATTCGTATGCGGATCGCAGCCTCTCTCTCCCCGCATATGCGCTTGCAAGCATTATCAATGTGCTTTTCGGCAGGTGGAAGTTCGTGATTAGAGCGTCTATCCTGTTCCTGAACATGTAGGGCGGGCGAATGAAGAGGTCGCTCCAGCCCTCTCGAGGAGCGAGCGCACAGCCATCATATGCGCTTTCAAGCGCCTTCACAGTGGTCGTGCCAGCGGCGATTAGCCTCCCTTCCCTGCAGTTCACGGCATCTGCGGTCTCCCTGCCAACCGAGAAATATTCAGGCTCCATGGCGTGGCGCTCCACATCATCAGAGCTCACGGGCGCGAATGTGCCGGGTCCCACATGAAGCGTTACATTTGCTATGGTTACGCCTTTTCGCTCTATCTCTTCAAGCAGCCTGGGCGTGAAATGCAATCCAGCCGTGGGCGCGGCTATTGAACCCCGGTTCCTTGCATACACGGTCTGGTACCTCTCAAGTGAGGCAGGCTCTTTTATGTACGGCGGGAGGGGGGCCGACCCGCTCTTATCAATCAGCCCGTCCATGTCGCAGTCCAACTCAAGCACGCACCGCCCTCCGGAAATCCGGGTAACCCTTGCAGATGCGTGGTCGAATAAAATGTTCGTATTCTCACGAATATTTTTCCCTTTCACCAGGCACTCGCATGCCCCGTCACCTGATTTTTTCACGAACAGCACCTCTACCCTGCCGCCGGAGGCTTTCTTTCCAATGAGCTTTGCTGGTATGACCTTCGTATCGTTGACCACCAGTACGTCACCCGGTCCTAAGAGCCCGGCTATGTCCCTGAAGGTGAGGTGCGTGATATTCCCGCCTTTGAGCACCATGAGCCTTGAGCCGTCCCTCGGCTCAGTGGGGCGCTGCGCAATGAGCTCTCTGGGAAGGAAATAATCGAAATCGCTCGTTTTCATGTCTGCCTACAGCCCGATGATACCGAGGGCATTGCGCGCCGCGTGCAGCAGGATGTCCAGCGGGTTAGGGATGCCGAAATATTGCACAAGCAGCGGGACAGCCACGAATGTGCCGAGCATACTACCTATGTTAGCGAGTGCGGCGACAAGGAGTATCCTGAACAGCTTGTTGTTCATCATTTGCCCGATGGATTCAGCCTCAGCTATGGATTTGATGTCTCCGGGGTCCGGCGGTCGAAAGCGCGCCTCCACGAGCCCAACGATCATGCCGATTGCGAGGAACGGGTGCAGGAAGCCGAACCACGCAAGCGTGAGCGCGGTCAGGGCTGACGCCGGATGTCCTCTTGCGATAATCACGCCTGTCGCCGAGAGCACCCCCTGCGTCAGGAACAGGAATAAGAGCGCGGTAAGCACCGTGGTGACCGGGACTCCTCCGTAAAATAACAGCAGGGCGAGAATCCCGAAGACCATTATCGTTAAAACTATTTCCACAAGATTGAACAGCCCGAACCTCTTGCGCGGAAGCTCCAAAAGTGTTTTCCGGTCCGGTATGGTCTGGGGAGCCTGGATATACTTCAGGATGCCCTCCCTGTGACCTGCCCCAACGACCGCAACCACCTTCCCCTCAGGCGCAACGGACAAAAGGTTGCCGGCTATAAACGCATCGCGCTCGTCTATCAATACCTTTGCGGCAGAAGGGGAGAATAACCTGAGCTCTTCGATAAGCTCAGAGACCACGTCCTCATTGGTCACTGTATCAATGTCTATGTCCTTTGTCCCGATGCCGAGGGACGCTGCAATGAGAGCACCGAGCATCCTGAGCTTCTCCATAAAGGTCATACGCGCCCAGAAGCGCTGGAGAGTTATCTGAATATCCCGGTCGACAAGCGCTACCTTTGCGCCGATTTGCCCGGCTTTGTCGATCGCTGCGAGCATCTCTGACCCTGGTTTCACCCCCATATCAGCCCCTATCTTTCGCTGGACATAGGCGAGCAGCCACTGAACGAGGAAATAATAGAATTTACCCTCCTTCAGTACATTCTTTATCGGGATGTCCCTGGTCTCGACCTCGCCCCGCAACGCCTGGTATCTTGCAGGACATAGCTCCACTGCCACAACGTCCGGGCGCTCGCGCTCGATTATGTCGTTCACTTCAGCGATGCTCTTCTCAGAAACGTGCGCCGTACCAACGAGTATGATGCTGCCCATGTCGACCTAACTGAGTAACTGGATTGAGCGTACAAGGTCAGTCCTTGAGACTATCCCTACGACCCTGCCGTCCTGGATGACTATGGTGCGCCCGATGCCGTTTGAATTGAGGAGCTTGAGGACATCAACCGCACGGTCACCCGGACTCACGGACAGTACACGGGGGCTCATTACATCCGATACGCGCACCTCGCCCCTCTTTTCTCTCGGGATATTTCTGACGTCACTGAACGTGACTATGCCTATCAGACTCCCGCGCTCAACTACGGGGTAGCCCATGTGCTTTTCCTCGAACATCAGGTCAACAAGCCCGGCAATGCTCATGTCAGGGGGAACCGATACGACATCCTCTGACATGATGTCGCGGACAGACACGCCTTCAAGCGTGAACGCGATTTCAGTGCCCTTCTCCTCCTCGGATGCGCCTATGTAGATGAAGAACGCTATCAGTATAAGCCAGATATTCGGTATGAGAAGCCCGGCGATGCCCATGGTGAACGCGAACATCTTGCCCACATAGGCTGCGGTATGCGTTGCCTGCACGTAGGGCATTCGTCCAGCAAGCCACGCGCGAAGTATGCGCCCGCCGTCCATGGGGAATGCGGGTATGAGATTGAATATGCCCAGCATGAGGTTAATCGTCCCTGTCAGCCACAGGAGCCGCAGATACGGGTCACCGGCATTGAATCCGGGCACGACCATCTCATAAGCAAAGACCAGCGCGCCGCCTATCACAAGGCTCGTGGCTGGTCCCACGAACGCCATCTTCCATTCAACGCTCGGGTTGCGCGGTATCTCGCTCATGGATGAGACGCCGCCGAGCAGCAGGAGCGTGATGTTCTGGACTTTCACCCCGTTTCTAATAGCGAAATAGGAATGCATGACCTCATGCACAAGTATCCCTGCGAAGAGCAGCAGCACCGCTGCTGTGGAAAGCATATATCGCAAGCCTGCCGGCTGGATATCTCCGAAGAACGGTGCAGGATTGCCCGCAAATGCCAGCACGAAGACCGGAAGTATCAGGAGAAACGTGATATGCAGCCTGATGGGTATCCCCATTATTCTTCCTATCTGGAATGATGTCTTCATAGGTTCAGATTGCACGTAAGTAATTATTAAGCTATCTTATGGCATCTGTGATTCCTATGAGCGAACTGGTGCTGGAAACCGAATTCCAATTTGAGCTGGGGGAGTCGGCTGAGGTCGTGTACAGGTCGCTTCTCCCCGAGCTTTCCGAGAAGTACCAGAGGACGAGCGCATCACTGGGACTTGATGGCAGTATGCTGTGGCTGCGCATAGATGCGGATGACATCGTATCCGCCAGGGCTGCTCTGAACACGTGGCTCCGGCTCATAAAGATCGCACATGAGCTGGCGGGAGTCGGAGAGGCTGCGAAAGTTTTAACCTCATCTGAATCACTGTAGGAGTATGCTTCCAGAGGCGGACTTCAAGGAGATACAAAGACAGTTGGGACGGGAGCCGAATCCCGTTGAGCAGGTATGCTTCCTGAACCTGTGGAGCGAGCACTGCTCCTACAGGTCGAGCGGCACTCTGCTAAAGACGTTCACGACCACGGGCGACCGGGTGATAATCGGACCCGGCGACGATTCTGCTGTCATCCGGCTTGAGGACGGGCAGGCACTCACGCTGTCTATGGAGAGCCACAACCATCCTTCGTATGTTGACCCATACAACGGCGCAGCGACAGGCGTCGGCGGCATCGTCAGGGACGTCTTATCGATGGGTGCGAGACCAATCGCGCTTCTCGACCCGCTGTACTTCGGTCCCCTCACATCCCATAAGAACCGCTACCTGTTCGAGGAAGTGGTGAAGGGAATAGCCGGATACGGCAACTGCATCGGCGTGCCAGTGGTCGGGGGAGAGGTATTCTTTGACGAGTGCTACAGCGGGAACCCGCTCGTGAACGTGGCATGCGTCGGGCTGCAGCCAGAGGATAAGATAATCACCGCAGTCGCAAAGCGCCCGGGGGACCACCTTATCGTAATGGGCTCGTCAACAGGCAGGGACGGGCTTGGCGGTGCATCCTTCGCCTCGCGCGACCTTGCAGAGGAATCCGAAGCGGAGGACAGGGGGCATGTGCAGATAGGAGATCCCTTTACCGAGAAGCTGCTCATAGAGGCGACTCTTGAGGCATGTGAGCAGGGCTATGTGCTTGCGTGCCGCGACCTCGGTGCAGCAGGGCTTGTGGGGTCAAGCTCTGAGATGGCTGCCAAGGGAGAACTCGGCGCGCATATCTATGCAGACAGGCTGCATCTTCGCGAGCCTGGCATGAATCCTATGGAGATAATGGTCTCAGAGTCGCAGGAGCGGATGCTGTTCGAGGTTGCGCCCGGGAACGTGGAAAAGGTGCTTAAGCTCGCGGAAAAGTATGACCTGAAAGCCAGCGATATCGGCTACCTGACAGGGGATAAGCGCTATGTTGTCGAGTTCCAGGGCAAAATCGTGGCTGATATGCCTGTGATGCTGCTTGCGTTCGGCGCCCCGAAGTTTGCGAGGGAGGAGCGGGCGCAGGTTAAGGTCGCATCGCGTCTGCCTCCGATGCCTGATATCAGGAAGATGCTGCTCGACCTCATGGCATCTCCGAATATTGCCTCAAAGGAATGGGTGTACAGGCAGTATGACCACGAGGTGCAGATACGAACTGTGGTAAAGCCCGGAAAAGATGCGGCTGTGCTGCGCATTCTTGATGATACGAAGGGTATTGCTCTGTCCTGCGGATGCAATCCCGGGCACGGCAGCCTCGACCCATACAGTGCAGGTGCAGGCGCGGTGCTTGAGAATGCAATGAACATTGCCACGGTGGGCGGAGAATCTTTAGCGATACTCGACTGCCTCAATTTCGGCAATCCTGAGACGCCTGAGAACTTCCATAAACTGAAACAGTCTGTGCTGGGAGTGGGTGACATGGCAAGGGCGCTTGGGGTTCCGGTGGTGGGCGGCAATGTGTCGCTCTACAATGACAGCGCGGAGTTCAATACGACTATTGCGCCCACACCGTCAGTTGCGTTGGCAGGATGGGTGGATGACCTTTCGCGTGTGCCTGCAATGGCTCCCCGGGATGGAGATGCGATAATTCTTGTGGGCGATACCCGGGATGAGCTCGGGGGGAGCGAATACTATGCCCTTTCCGGAGGAAGCGGAAACGCGCCAGTACCCCCGAAGAACGCGGCAGAACTCGTTGACAGGCTTGTCGAATGTGCCAGGACCGGGAAAGTAAGCCTGGCGCATGATGTGTCACGCGGAGGGCTTGCGGTGGCGCTATGCGAAGTGCTCGATTGCGGCGCAGAGGTGGATGTTTCGAAGATACAGCTTCGTACCGACCTTGCGATGTTCTCTGAGTCTTACGGCAGGATGCTGCTCGTGACGCCCGAGCCTGAGGCGATACGTAAGAGGCTCGGCAGGCTCCCGAATGCTGTGATAGGGCATGCGGGAGGCGGGGATGTGGTGTTCAGGACAAAGGAGGGGAAAGTAGTGCTTGCGCAGGGGGAGATACGCGAGGCGCTGTCGAGCCTGACGAGGATGATGATGGGGTGACTAGAAGGACGCTACTACTCAGATTTAAAGAATGGCAATAACCTGATTATTTTCACACCGCCCATGGGAAGTAGATATATCATGCTTTGAGATTGATATGCCATAAGGTGGGTGTCTGCAATGTTACCGCGAGTAATTCTTCATAATGAAGTTAGTGTAGATGGAAGAATGGATTGGATCAGTCCAGATATCGGTATTTTCTACGAGCTGGCTTCGCGCTGGAAAGAAGATGCCACGCTCGCTGGCTGCGATACTATATTGAAACAAGAAAAGGAAATGCCAGAGGAAGACGATGAAGTGTTTGAGCCGCAGAAAAAAAAATCCGGCGATAAGCGACCGCTTCTGGTCATCCCGGATAGCAGGGGGAGAGTTCGCAAATGGCATGCGCTGCGGAAAGCGGGATACTGGAGGGACGTGATGGCATTATGTTCCCATTCTACGCCGATGACCTATCTGGACTATCTGAGGAAAAGGCATATCGATCATGTTATTGCAGGTACTGATCACGTGGACTTGAAGGCTGCCCTTGAAGTGCTTAATGCTCGCTATGGAGTGGGATTGGTCAGGGTTGACAGTGGAGGGACGCTCAACGGTGTTCTGCTGCGAGCCGGTCTGGTGGACGAGGTCAGTGTTCTCTTCAATCCCAGCCTTGTTGGCGGGATGTCAACGGGCTCATTTTTCCGCGCACCCGACCTGATGTCAAAAGAGAAAGTGATAAATCTTGAGCTTATTCATGTCGAGAAGGTAAAAGGTGACAGGGTATGGCTGCGCTATAAGGTGGTGCGGTGGAATACCACTTTGTAGTTGATCGTCTTGCCGGGGGTGTTACTACCCACTCAAAACTTTTGCCACAAATAGAATAGACCTACGGCGACCAATAAACCAAACCATCCTTCATATTCGTCAATAAAACCCAATAGCTACCAACCAGTATCAATCGAATCTTTGACGTCCTCTGATGCATTATAGAATCTATCTCCCGGCTGCAGTTCGGTTACGAACCATGCTACGCACCCCAGAAAAAATTTAAGCCCTGAGTGACCTCAGGGCATTGAGGGCAGTCTCCCTGTACTTGCTGACGTCCCGGGGATAATGCTCCTTCACTTTTTCAACATCGGGTCCGCCTGCCTTCATCGTGCGGATGCGTGACATCGTGCACCGCGCCGCATCCAGAACCCACCTGTCGCGCGTCTGCGCATCCACTAAGTGCACAGACTCAGGTCGTATGGATGTGCGCACAGTCCCGTCCTCGGCTGTGTATGTGCTGGGCTTGCCCACCACTGCCACGAAGGCTGGAGGCTCGATGCCTGCAAGTATGTGCGCAGCTTCAGGCTGGTACTGACCTGCGTATATGAAGAAGGCGCCTGTGGGGTCAACCACCCTTGCCCTCCAGTATTCCGAATCCGTGCCAATATTCTCCTTCTCCACAAGCGTGCCGACCACGAAGATGCGGTTGCACTTTGCTCCTGTGGGTGTGAGCAGGTACTGGGGAGAGTACTGGTCGTTGCTGTCCTTGAACGTGAAGTTCGAGTCCCTGAACTCCTGTGCGAAGAGCCTGTGCGCGACCTCGCGGGCAAACTGAGCGTTCATTTATGCCACCTCTGCTTCTGCCATGAGCGCAGCTATGTCTTCGTCCAGCACGGCTGGCACGGGCTCGATGGTCTCAACAAGCAGTGTTGTATCAAGCTTCCTGCCGCGCACCGTATAATAGCGTCCCACAAGGAGCGTCCTTATAGTCTCAGTGACAATGCTCGGGTCGAGCGATTCGGTTGCGATCTCCCGCGCCTTGTCCAGTGTTATTCCCGTGAGCTTCTCTGTCACTTCGCGGTTCATGAGCGCGTCCTGCACGAGCGAGCCGTTGTCAATGACCGCCTTTATGCGAAGGTCGTAGCTTCCTTCCACCTTGCCGTGCTCCCCGCATACCCCCTTCACGAGCGCGCGGTTGCACTCGGGGCACCGCTTTATGAGCCCTGAGCCCGACTGGATGTCAACGATGGCGCCGCTGAACTCAGTCTGCGTTGAGCCGACCTCGATGTCCAGAGCCAGTTCGGTGATTGCGCTGGTCCTGTTCAGCGTTACCTGGAACCTGCCCTGGTATTCGGACGTCACGACGTTCCTGAACTCGTATGTCTTCCCCTCTTCAACGTCGGGCAGCCCTGCACTCGCCCATTTCGTAAACTTTATCGTGCCAGTCTCGTCTCCTACGAGCCCAACCTGGGATATCGAATCGTGGTTCTTTTCCCAGAGCTGTACGACCCTGACCTTCAGGTTAACCCATTTGCCGTCCTGCTTTATGTCCGCGACCCTGGCATCAGGGGTATTTGACTCGTTCTTATAGAACTCGCCCCTGGGCACGTTGTGCTCCTTTAAAAAGTAGGTGACGACACTTCTCCGCGCCTCCTCAGGCGGCACCTTGAATTTTTCAAGTACGCCAAGGCGCTTGTCAATCTCGCTTGCCGATACCTTTATGCCCATCTCCGAAAAGCGGGCTCTTATCTGGTTCGCTGTCTCACTCATTTCATTCCTCAAGCCT
>DUGO01000098.1 GCA_013331375.1 Candidatus Methanoperedentaceae archaeon
AAAACATATGTGCCTATGTTTATTGGGGTTCTTCTCGGTCATTTTTTTGTTAGAACAGTAATTCTGCACAAAGAAGCTGATACGGCAGGCTTAATAATAGTAAGTTCATGTCTGTATATCATATTCTTTTACGGAATAATACCTGTTATTTTTCCATTACCTGAATATATTAAGTCAATTGATATATTTGTATCTATATCTATGTTTTGTATATCTTTTACTTATAGTTTTATACAGCATTGGGAACTGAAAATATATATATAAAAAAGCACAGACGCTCATATCCCCCCATACCTCGGCGGGAATCCCAGCATCGGCACACCGAAACTCTTCATCAGGTTGAGCGCGGTATCGCCGCCCGGTATCGTGTCCTTCTTTGTCAGCTCTTCAGAGCCACGCGCCTTCATCGAGAGCGCGTTCGACACCAGGGGAATGGCTGCAATTGCCGAGCCGATTATGCCGAGCACGAGACCCGCACCGCCGCTTCCGGCAGCGCTTCCTGCGAAGAGCCCTCCGATTGCTCCGACTGCAAGTAACGCGACCGATGCGTTCAGCAGGAATACCCTTGCAGTCCTGCTCAGCGGGTACTCTACGAACATCACACGGCTGTTCGCAGCATCAACAAGACCCCGATATGTATCATTCGAGTAGGTGTATGTGAATTCCCATACAGGATAATGAACCATACCTATGTATTCCGTATCGTTCCTGCTAATGGTGGATGCCCCGCGGCAGCTCTCGTTCGCCTCCTTCATTATCAGCGAGCCCGCGAGGTTCATGGCAGTGTTCTTTGCTGATTCGCTCGTGAGGCTCGGTGTATAGTATTTCCCCTTCTCGAGCACGGACGGCTTGAAGAATACCCTGCCTCTTACTGAGAACTTATGCGAGCCAAGATGGGAATCGAACCATAGACCCGTGTAGGCTGGTAACGCGATGTCGAACACCTTGTGGTACGTCGCAGTGCCCCTGCTGCCTTTGCATGTTGCCTCAGCCTCTGCATGGAACACGTGCAGCGGCACGTAGTGGAGCATCATGCTCGTGATGTTCGATGTCTGGCTGAAGTCGTGCGGCACGCCGTACCTGCGCAAAATGAAGCTCCGCAGCTTTGTCCATGCAGAACCGTGGTTCACGTACGCAGGGAAGAAGTAGTGAGTCCACTCCTGCATCGTCTTGAGGTCGAAGGTGTAGCCGCAGTACGGGCAGGTCGTGAACGATACTGTTTCGAGAACTTCGTGTTCCCCTCCACACTGGGAGCATTTGACCTTTTTCATTATTTCCACCTCTCGACACGCACATCACTTATCGCCCTGCTGGACAGGTAATACGCTCCCCCGAAGCATGCAATGCCTATCAGTGCCAGTATTATCTCACCCGAGCTGGCAAGGAATGCAGTCAGGATGCCCGCGCCTATGATAACAGCGACCGCAGAGCCAGCAATGCTCATGACCCTCTGCCCCATGAACATCGGCTCAGTCGCACGCAGCGGCGCGAGGTCAGAGCCGGAGAAGGCGATATTATAGATGCCGCCCTGGTACCTGTAGGTTATCACCCACAATGGCACAAGCGTCAGCGCTGTGGCTTTAATATCTGAGTTGCAGGAATAGAACGTCAGTTCGCTGAGGTTGTTCCTGCCGCGTATCCTGTATCGCACCGTATCCTCGGTCTCGTCCCTTAATTTATCAGCCGCATCCTGCGTACTGAGCTCTGGGCTGAGCGCTGAGAGCTTGACCTCTTCCCAGTTCACCTCATCCAGCTTCACACGCTCAGGTGTTACACCCCTCACTTTTTCGATGAGCTCCTCAAGCCCGAACTCCTCTGCGACACGCCGCGCCGGGATTGCAAGCGCCATTGTCTCATGGTGGTCACCTTCCCGGTGTATCCTCTCAATCCGCGCGTGCTTGCCTGTCCCGACCATTCGGGTCTCGATCCCGCTCCATGTCGCGTTGGCCTCGATATTCGCCGAATATATCGGGACATAGATGCCCTGGGTCTCCACGACCTCAAGCTCACCCGCAAGCTTAGCCATGTCAGGGTCGGATTTCATCCTGTTCCAGAACGTATCCAGCACCCTGTCCCTGGGCGTGGAGCGCACCACGAATATCTGCGTCTTCACGTCCTCTGACGACCAGTTGACATTCCCGCAGTACGGGCACAGCATGAAAATACTGTCAGGGGTGAACTCAAGCGCGCCGCCGCATCTTGAACACTTGACCGTTACATCCTGCGCGTTCATTCCAGGCTCCGTTTTTATGCCTTGATGTCACTGCCGCAGACAGCGCAGAACTTGGCATCAGCCGCTACAAGATGCCCGTTGGGGCACCACTTGAGCTTTGTGCCGCATTCGGGGCAGAACTTCGAGTTCTGGGGCACTCCAGGCTTCCCGCAGTACGGGCAGCGTATCTGCGATGCTGCAGGCTGGGCTGCTGCTACCGGCTGTGCCTGCGGTGCCGGCTGCTGTGGCTGCTGCTGCGGGTACTGTGGCGGCGGGGGATACATTAGCGGGGGAATGATGGCAACGCCGGCGCCAATTGCGGCTCCTCCCGTGCTCTTGCCGAGCTCCTTTGCGACCTGTTTTGCAGTATCCATCTGCATCACATAGCTTGCCTGCCCCGTCTGCTTGAGCCAGAACAGCTTTTCTCTCCACTCATCCGAGGTCTCCACGCCCTCGAACTTGACGTCAAGCAGGTCGAGCCCGATGCGCTTGAACTCCTGCTGGAGCCTTGCATTCACCTCAGTGCTGACACGGTCTATGTTGGTGAAGGCATCATTGATGCTGTATTTCGCAAGCAGGCGTATCATGCCCTCATTGAAGTAGCCCCGGACGAAGGTGCTGAGCGCGCCCGTATCGAACAGGTTCTGCCCGCCCACAACCTCGTTGACGAACAGGTTCGGGTCGCTCGCCTTGAACCAGTAGGTGCCGAAGAACTTGAGGGGTGCAAGCTCAGTCGTCTGTGTGCTGCCTCCGAACTTGCCCTTGAACTGCTTCAGGGATACGTAGATGACTGTTGACTTGAAGGGCACCTTGTTGAAGCCTGCGACCTTTGAGAGGATACCGGTTATGAGCGGGAGGTTCATGCTCGTGAGCGTATGCCTGCCCGCTGAGAAAACATCGTATGCCTTCCCGTCCCTGAAGAACACGGCGGCTTCGTACTCGCGCACCACGAGCTGGGCGCCCCACTCGATGTCCTCAGCGGGATATTTCCATACAATATCCTCTGAGCTCGGGCTCATCCATTCTATGACCTGCGGCATCATCCACCTCTCGACGATTTGAACATCTCGTTCCTTGCGTCAATATCAAATCCAAGCGCGTCTATCTTCTCCCTGAGGTCTGACATCAGGGCAGCGTTCTTCCGCAGCTCGCGCGCAAGCGCCAGGATGCCGTCGCAAGCAGGGACAAGCGCGGCGTCAAGCTGCTTGAGCTTTGTGAGCTCTGCTTCCTCCACTTTTACCCTGTCGAAGTAGCCGCCGTAGCCCCCCGGCGCTGCCCGTATCCTCGTGCCAAGGGAATCCAGGTCTTTCGCAATGCCCTGCAGCTCGGATGCGTTGAGCGGGAGCTTTCCGTCGAATGCGTCCGGCATATAGGTCTTGACCACACCCTCCGCGTCCTTAAGGCGCCTGTACAGGTAGTTCCGCACCAGCCTGTCGTCTTCCCTCAACAGCTCTTTCTGCTTGTAGCCCCTGAAACCCGGAATCCAGGTCTCAAGTTTCTCAAGAATTTTCAAATCCTGCGTCATTTCACTTAATAGATTTATTGAACTTGCTTATAAAGTTTGGGATTTTGTGCGATTGTGGCAGGATTGCCGGGGGGAAATCGGCGTGAAAGGGATTTTCGTGGCAACACAACAATCCATTGACTGATGAACGTAAATTATTTTAATCTTGAAAGATATTAACCTCAACGGTGGCAGGATGCCTGACGTTGAGATAAAACGCGGCTATGAAGTCCTTCCTGACAACAACGTCAGGTTCGGAATACGGGTAATCAATAGCAGTGACTTCATTATCTCTGATGTTGAAGTGATACTTGACTATAATCCATCCCTCTTTGAGCTTGCAGGCAATAAAATACAGAACATTGGCACTATACCGCCTACCTTGCCACGCACAGCGAAATTCATACTGAAACCTCTCGGCTGCATCCACAAGGAGAATATCGGTGCAACCATCATCTTCAAAGACCACCAGTGGAAAAAGCATACGATTGAGATGCACCCCAAAGAAGTTCATTGCGTGTGTCCTTTCCTGAAGGAGAAGTCCATCCAGCGTGCTGAGTTTCTCACACTGTCCAATTCCGGATATTTAGAAGAGCGAGGTGTGAATTTTGAGGGAATAGATGTTGATAAGCTCGTTGAATTTCTGTCTCATACATGCAAAAATAGGCTGTATAAAGTTGATGAATTCAATATCGAGAGCGGGAAGATACTCTATCTTGCAGGAGATGCGCTTGGAGAGAGGGCATACTACCTGCTGACAGCAGTAGTCAAGGAATACGAAGGTCTGACGCAGGTTTTGCTGCGCGCGAGCTCAGATAAAAGTTATGGATTGAGCGGATTTTTGAACGAAATCCTGGATAATCTGCGACATCTGGTGCAGAGCACAAGCGCGCGTGAGATAGGGATAATTAAAAAGGAGCAGGTCATCAACATCATTGATTCATACGTGCACCGCTCTTCGATTTCGATGGAGGCAGGCGCGCCGTCGGTGAATATCGGGGGAAGTGTGGTGCAGCATGCAGAGATAAAGGCGGAGGATGAAGAGCGAAAGAAGCGGGAAGAAGAAAGGCTGAGGAAGGAGCAGGAAGAGCAGGAGCGCCTGCGCAGACAGAGGGAACAGGAAGAGAGTGCGAGGAAAGCGAGAGAAGAGGCTGAGCAGAGAGAAAGGGAAAAAGCAAAAGAGGAAGAGCGCCTGCAGAAGCAAAAA
>DUGO01000220.1 GCA_013331375.1 Candidatus Methanoperedentaceae archaeon
GTATATATGAATCTATCGTTTAACATTTTTTGCTGTTGAGATAACAACATCACATCTTACCAAAGTTCTCACTTTGATCAACCGTTCTCTATCGGCATCTCAAAGCGTTGCCGCATCCGTGCAACTTTCCTTATAATTGGAGCAAAAATATCCGATTTGCATGGCTTGAATAACCATTATATCTTAGCTGTAGCCGGTGAATCCGAAATGCCCCAGGAAAAAGTTCACGAGGAAAAACTGAACGTCATTGGAGTACGCAACATCCTGTCCGGGACAGTGCTTGACATTGAGCAGGGCAGGCTGACCGCAAACGTTGCAATCGCTGTTGGTAAAAAGAATATTACAGCACGTGTGAACAACGATGCGATAGGAAAACTCGATATAAAACTGAAGGATCGTGTCTTTGTATTATTCGGCGCCGATGCTGTAAAAATCACAAAGGATTATACAAGTTCTTTCAGCGTGCTGAACCAGATAACTGCAAAGGTTGCCGATATAAAGGATAAGAACCTGTTCAAGGATGTCTTCCTGGACATAGGTGCTGACCAGAAAATCGTTGCACGCATAAACATCGAGGATTTCAACGGCGTAAAGCTCCAGAAAGGCGATGAGGTCTACTCGATCATCAAGTCCAATGCCATAATACTTGCAAAACCGAATTGAGGAGATGAATGACAATGTGCGGCAACAGGAACAAAGGCAAAGAAAATACGGAATTTGAAGGATGCGGCTGCGGTCATGGGGGAAGAANNAACGATTTTTTTCAAAAGAAGAAAAACTGGAAAGATTGCAGAAATACAAGGACGAGCTGGAAAAAGAAATTCTTGCTGTGAAAGAGGCGATACACGAGCTGAAGGGACAGTGATTACTTCAAACCTATGTAGTAAAGGCGGTTGAAGTCTACTTTTATTTTTACGTCTTTTGATCGTCTTATCATCTCCTCCCTCACGTGGTCATTGAAATCTGCGATATATTCCTCTGTGATTTCAATATCATAGTACTCTTTTCCTGTAAATCCATTGGCTGCGCCTGAAAGATATATGCTGAAGGCTTCCTCTATTGAATAATTGGTTTGCTCATATGCTATCTCTATGAAGATGGTTTTGAACCCGTGCTCTTCAAAGAAAAGCCTGTAATCACTCTTCGCAGGAAGGTGGAACCAGGGATTTTTCCAGTGAGCGAAGATGGGTTTGATCTCGTTATACTCGCTAACTTTTGAAATAATGTGATTGAACAGGGGTCCCCATTCAGAGGTGGCTGGGCATGCAAGCCCCAGTTTTCCCGACCTTTTCAATGAATTGTATATCGCTGTGATTGCCTTATCCGGATCGCTGAACCACTGCAGGGCTGAGTTGCAGAAAGCGACATCGAACTCCTTCATGTAGTCGAGTTCTTCAGCCGCGATATGCCTGAATTCTATTCCAGGGTACAGCGCTTCAGCCTGCCTTATCATGCCATCTGAAACATCTACGCCCGTTACCCTTCCTCCGGTAAATGCTCTCAGCCTGTCCGTGATATGCCCGGGTCCGCAGCCTATATCAATAATGCTGTCATTGCTGCGGGTTTTCAGGAGGTCGAATAGCTTCAGGGCAGCCTTTTGCTGGACCAGCGATTTTTCCTTATACTGGTGGGATATTTTATCGAAGGCATTCATCTATCTATCTCTTTATCCTTCATTATTAAAAGATGCGCCACACGCATATGTAAACCAACCAATGTGCGGGCTTTTATTTTACCCATGTGAAAACGCAAGCTGCGCATCTCCATAAAGTATGTGCCTGAACTCGCTCACACCCGGAATTCCCGCAGCATCTGCGCGGCACTGTCTGCAGTGCCTGAATACCGGGAGGAAATCCTCAGCATCATCTCTTGCCTGCGCTATATCGTCACAACTTGGAGAAGAATACGTACTGAGTTCGTACTGGGGTATCAGCGGAATGATATTTATCATTGATGCTCCTGCTGCTGCCGCTTTTTGTGATATTTCGCTTATGTGGCGGCTGTTAATCCCTGGCACGAGTACCGTATTGACCTTTACGATCGCTCCAAGGTTAGTAATATCACCTATACCTGCAAGCTGGGCTTCAATGAGATGTTTTGCAGCCTCAAGCCCGTGCAGCCGCCTGTTATTTATTCGAACATGGGTGCAGAGTTCAGCTAGTATATCAGGCTGGACTGCGTTGACGGTCACAGTCACTGTTTTGATCCCAATCCCAACTATCCTTTCAGCCTTATCAGGCAGCAGGAGACCGTTCGTGCTCAGACATTTTATGATATCAGGGTATTCTTCGCCAATTAATTCAAATGTCCGGAGAGCATGGTCAGAAGCAAGAGGGTCTCCAGGTCCCGCGATGCCTGCCACTGTTATCTCAGGACAGAGGCTCAGTGCCTTGCCCAGCGTTTCAACGGCTTCCTCAGGAGAAAGTATCCCTGAAGTTACCCCGGGGCGGTTCTCAGATTTGTTAAAGCTGCGCCTGCAGAACCTGCACTGGATGTTGCAGAGGGGCGATACTGGAAGATGGATCCTTCCTGCCCTGCCGTGGGCTTCGCTGCTGAAGCACGGATGCACCTTTGAGAGCTCAGAAACGTCTGATTTTTCATCCAATGGTCTCATCTCTCCTGTAAAAAAGAAGATTTGAACGGTCTTCTCACCGTTCAAATGCCTTGACCGCTGAGGAAAGCCCGGGCAGACCCGCACCCAGGAAGACTATCCTGACAGTTTCAGCAATTTCCTCTTTTGTAGCGCCAAGCTCCCTCGCTTTTCGCGAGAGGGCTTTGACGCCTTCGTCCTTTCCCAGTACAGAATCTATAGCGAGCCATATCAAAGTCCTGGTTTTCTCGGGCAGGGCGCTACCATCGGCGGCTTTTGAGATGCCAGCTATGTGCTCGAAGAACTCTGGGTCATGCTCATGCAGTGCTCTCAGGAACGAAGGTACGTGTTGTGGCATGAGTACCTCTTACATGGGCAGCACGAACTTGCTGATGATGTCCTCAAGCAGCGCCGAGCCCCCTCTGTATCCGGCATAGGAACGATCGATGATCAACCGGTCCCGCGTTGGGAAGGCGATGCTCAGGTGCTGTCCCACCTTGAGGTCGTCCACGATATACTTGTCCATTGAGCTTGAGAGTATTAACCTGAAATACGTCTTCTTCAAGAGCTCCCTGATATTGTAGGAATCCACCTCAAAGAAAACATCAGGCTTTAATCCGCTCTCAAGGTTGGCGAGCTCATTCCTGACCGTCTCTCTGACCTGTTCCGGGGGGTTGTCAGTGATAATCGCCCTTGTTGGCGTGAAGCCTGCCTCATCTGACAGGAACTTTGTTAAGCCGACAGCATAACTCGAATCTGCCACGATGACATACGGGAGTGATGATGCGAGCATTGTTGTTATATCTCCTCCGCTGTCCAGGCTCTGATACGCATCCCTTTCTTCAGTAGCCAGAACTTTGTTGAGTTTTTTCTTGGAGATTTTCAGGGCTTCGCCTATCTTGATCACGAACTTGCTGGTCTCGGCAGGTCCGACCGGCAGATAGGGGTAGACTATATACGGCACTCCGAATTTCTCTTCAAGCAGTCTGGCTGCCCCTGTACCCACCCATGGAGATACTACAACGGTCAGCTCGGCTGAGGATATATCCTTTAATCCTTCCAGTCCCTCGGCGTCACCGAAGAGTACGTTCGCCTTCAAGCCGAGCAATCCCAGTATCCTTTTAATCTCCCTGAGATTCCCCCTCCAGAACAAATCCTGGTGCGGCACGATGCCGAAGATGTTCACCAGACCCTTTTTGGTTTTTGGTGGCTTTACCAGGAGCTGACTGATTACAGCCTCCAGGAACTGCTCATATCCATTAAAGGAATTGCTTGCGTAACCCGGGGTGTTCACATACAGTATGGGCGGTGAATCGTGGTTGAACTCTTTTACGACCGAACCCACGTCATCCCCTATCATATTTGGTATGCAGCCAGTGACGACTACGTACAGGTCTCCGTCTATGAGTTCCAGTGTTGTCTTGATCTGCTCACGCAGCCGGTTCTCGCCGCCGAAGACAACTTCCCTTTCAGATACATTGGTCGAGGGGGTTATCATCCCCCCGATATATCCNNCGCCCTGGGATGCGCTGCCGTATCTGAACCCAAAGAGCTGGGTCGCCCCGCAGCCGGTTCCGGCATGCAGAATGGGAATGACTCTTGGTATTGTTGTGACCGCCTTGAGCGCTCCGCCCAGGGCGCAGGAGTGCCTCGGTATTTCCAGGCATCCTGTAACCTGCGGTAATTCAGTTGCCATTTGCCACTACTCCTTCGGGAGTGGGGGCAGTCCCGTGCGCATGCGCCTGCTCTTTCTCATCGGCTTCCTCTTTCTTGAGGTAGTACATCGTATCCTTCTGGGAATACCACCAGTTCTTGTATGGTCTGCTGGTACGTTTTGTCAACTTCTTGCACAGCGATGGGTTGTTCAAAGCCCGCTGCAGCACGTAGCCGTAGTTCACTGCGCCCCTGAAGCCTATCTGATTGCCAAATGGGGTCCAGTCGGTTCTCCATGAGTGCAGTCTTACTGCGCTGGCTTCCCTCTTATGCAGCCCTGCCATGGGGCAGACCGTTGCTACCTCAGGTTTCAACCTCGTCAACAGGTGGCTCTGTTCAAAAGGCTGCATGTCAGACGCATGTACTTCATAGTCCACTTTTACTTCATCGTATACATCTTTGAGTTCATCGATGAGTATATTATTGATCTCCAGAGTGTTCACGGCTGACACTTCCATGCCCAGTTCAGCTGCGAACTTTGGCACGAATGTCATCCTCGCCTGTCCTCCTGACATCATTAGCTTTGCATTCTTTCCTTTGAATTCCTTCTTCAATACCTCTATCTGAGGCATCACGATCGCAAGTTCTTCCTTTATCACTTCTTCAGCCTCTTTTTCCTTGCCAGTATATTCTCCTATCTTGCGAAGCCATGCCTGGGTGTTGGCGATCCCAAGTGGAAGAGGATTCTCGATATAGGGTATATCGAATCTCTCATGGAGCGCTTTCAACAGGTACTCTCCATAAGAAGTACAG
>DUGO01000025.1 GCA_013331375.1 Candidatus Methanoperedentaceae archaeon
GTTATAAAGAACGTAGCGCTCATAAACATCTCGGGAGCGGGAATGGTCGGGACGATAGGCGTGGCTGCGCGTGTCTTTACCACACTTGCCAATGCCGGGGTCAATATCATAATGATAAGCCAGGGCTCATCGCAGCACAATATCTCTTTTGTGGTGAAGGAAGCGCAGGCAAAAAAGGCTGTGCAGGTACTTCACGCGGAGTTCGGGCTCGAGAACGAGAAGCACGGATAGGAAACCTTAAGTCGCATTGTTCTAATGTATTCTGCAGGAATCTTATGACTAACGCCGCTGTAAAAATACCAGGTGGGAAGCCGGTTACAAGACCCATTGAAGAGGAGCTCAGGACCCTTAAGGATGACATGGAGCTCCTCAGGATGCAAAACGAGGACCTCAAGGCAAAGCTGCTCGACGCAACCGTTATCAATAACAAGTACGCTGCTGCCCTGCAGAAGCTGCAGGACCAGAACGAGCAGATGCGCAGACCGCCCCTATTCATATGCAGCGTTATAGAGGTGTCTGATGGTCTCGCTGTGCTGCGGCAGCACGGCAACAACCAGGAAGTGGTCACCCAGATACCGGACGAGTTCAGGAGCACGATTGAGAACGGTCAGAGGGTGGCTGTGAACAGCGGGCTCGCCATCGTGAAAGTGATGAGCAGGCATGCAGACCTGCGCGTGCGCCTGATGGAACTTGTTGAAGCCCCGGACGTTGATTATGACATGATAGGAGGGCTCAAGGAAGCGATACAGGAGGTCATAGAGACGGTTGAGCTGCCACTGACACAGCCCGAGCTTTTCCAGGCAGTGGGAGTTGAGCCGCCGAAGGGCGTGATGCTGCACGGTCCGCCAGGCACGGGAAAAACGCTTATCGCAAAAGCCGTGGCTCACAGGACAAAGGCGACATTCATCCGGCTGAACGGTTCCGAGCTGGTGCAGAAATACATCGGAGAGGGCGCGCGCCTCGTGAGGGACGTGTTCCAGCTTGCAAGGNNAGCCCCGAGCATCGTTTTCATCGATGAGATAGACGCAATTGCAAGCCGGCGTACGTACGATGGTACCAGCGGGTCATCAGAGGTCAACAGAACGATGATGCAGCTTCTGGCAGAGCTTGACGGCTTTAACCCCAGGGGGAACGTAAAGATAATAGCAGCCACCAACCGCATAGATCTTTTGGATGCAGCCCTGCTGCGTCCCGGAAGGTTTGACAGGATTATCGAGGTGCCGCTGCCGGACGAACTCGGTCGCGCCGAGATATTCAGGATACATACGCGTGCCATGACGCTGGCTGAAGACGTTGACATCACGAAACTGGCTTCAACGACCGAGGGTCTGACAGGTGCAGACATAAAGGCGATCGTGATAGACGCGGGTATGTTCGTAATCAGGAGGCGCGATAAGACCGTAAACATGGACGACTTTGTCAATGCCTTCGAGAAGCTGATATCCCATGTCCAGGAAAATGAGCCCCAGGGCATGTTCGCCTGATTAGAATATCCTTTCGGAAAAATATATACATGTGAAAAGCGTAGTTCTCGGCATGAGACCTATAAATAATGTTGCAAAAAGCGTGCTGATAAGCTCTGTGATGATCTTGCTGGTTGCGGTAGCGCTTTCAGGATGCCTGGACACCGGCGGTCCGCAGCCCGGTCCGACCCAGCCAGGGCAGACACCATCCGGCGGAGGCGGACAGGTTGGACCCTCAGGGGGTCCCCTGACAGTAAAGATAACGTCCCCTAAAGACACCCAGATATATAAGCGAGGTCAGGAGCTCACGTTTGATGCAACAATCAGCGGAGGCGTTCCGCCATATAGAATCAGGTGGTATTCCAGTCTCAATGGAAACTTAAGTAATACCAATCCCTTTAAAAACTCCAGCCTGCTTCTCGGGAGCCATGGAATAGGAATAGAGGTTACCGATTCTACAGGCACGAAAGTAAAGAACGAGATCCGCATTGATGTCATTTAGTACCTGCTGCCCTGACCGCGCGGTCAACGGCGAGGCTGTGCAGCTTTGCAGCCCTGTGTATCCCTCCACTGGTACCCCGCGCTGCACGGCATGGGTACTGCTGGACAAGCAGCCCAGCTTTTGCGGGTGCGTCCGCAACTCGTGTCCCGGCTAGGCACACAGCCGCATGCCAGGTGCTTCCGCATGGCGCGCCACGCACGACCCTGACCTTTCCGATTACACCGCCCTTTATGGTTATCTCGAATCGCGGGCTGCCTATCTTCGATGTGAATTCATCTATCACTTCGTTCCCGCATTCCTCCATACCGCAGCATATCTCATGTACCTCGATGTGCATGCCATACTTCTCTGCAATGTCAGAAATCTCCCTCTGTGAGCCTGCCAGGGCAGGGCTGCCTGCAACGATGGCAGCTTTTACGCCGTGAATACCCGCGAGGCGCAGGACGCCGGGCGTTATGTCAGGATGCAGCGTGTATATGAAGAGGAGGTCGCACTTGAATACCCGCTCATCTATCCCGTCAAGAATTGCAGAGGGGTCTTCGATGAAATCGGGAAGGTCGTCCGGTGCACTGGCAGAGCTAGTTTCGAAACCTTTCACCTGAGCCAGGGTCCGGGCAAGCCTGCCTCCGTAGTTCCCCCTTGAGATAATTCCTATTCTCATGATTTATCAGAAAGTTTTAAATCAGATAGCTTGCATTACTCATATAAATACTTCACGTTGTAGAAAAAGAGGTGATTGGTTTGATAAGGAAAATGAGTCTTTTGCTGCTTGTGATTGCTGTAATAATCATAAGTGGCTGCCTTGGTGGCAACCAGGCTCCGCCGGGAGGCGGACCGGGACCGAGCGGTGGAGGCGGAACAACGTCTTCCCAGGAGAAGCCCAGGATTCATGCTGAGGTTGACAGGTATAACGATAAAGTCACTTTCGTGCATGACGGCGGGGGAAGCGTGGCTCTGAGCGATGTAAAGATCGAGATATCGTATGATATCGACAAGGCAGTCTGGGAATCTGCAGGCTCGGATGACCAGATATTCAGACCGGGCGACAGGCTGGTTGTCAAGACCCCTGCGAATCAAGTACAATTGAACGGTGTGGAAACAAAGCATTCGTATAATGACCAGCCGGTCAGGTTAGGGACTGGAGGCATTGTAAAGATAAAGTTGACTGTGAAGTCAATAGGGGCTGTGGTCGTGGATGATTCTTATACTCTGTGAGCATCAACTTTCGACCCGGTCTATTGGATAGGGCAGCACCGCACCCTCCGGAATACGGTCAATATACCTGCGCCTGAACGCGTAATCCTGTATCCGGCATTCATCCGAGTGCCTCGAATACGTGGCATGGCGCTGTATCCGGTTCCAGACGGGTGCAAGCCCCCCATTTTTCACGTTACCGAACGAAAGTGGCGTGTAATCGCAGGGTGACACTTCTCCCACAGCCGTTACATGCACCCATTTGTTCCCTGCCACGCATCCTACCCCGGTAGGACCCTTGACGCATGAGTTCGTGAATATCTTCGTGCCTTTTGGGCGGGTATTATAGTCTTTCTGCATCGCAACAAGCCGCTCGCGCTCAGCCTTATCAAGAATGAACTGCTCGTTGCGCAGCATCTTGCCCGTCGGCAGGGGGTCGGACAGCAGCACCTCGTGTACCCCGAGCTCGCCGGCAAAGTCTATCAGCTGGTCAATCGTGCCATCGTTCAGCCGCTCACGTGTGACATAGGTGGCAATGCCAGTCAGTATGCCGCTGTCTATGCATTCCCTTATGCCCCTGACCGCAAGCTCGAAAGTGCCTGGCGTGCCCACCATCTCGTCATGCTTCTCAGGCGAGACGTTGCTGAGAATTACGTAAACGCTATACAATCCTGCATCCTTCAGCTGCGCTGCACGTCCTGCCAGCCGCACCCCGGGGGTGAACATGGTGGATATCGCCCTGCCCGTATCCCGCACGTGTGATATGAGAGAGTATATGTCTTTTCTCAGCATCGGGTCCCCTCCCGTGAACGTTATATTGAAAACGCCCATCCCTATGGCTTCATCCATGAGAGCCACAAGCNNACAGGAAGCAATCCACCATGCACTTTTCCGTTACGGACACCGAAAGTATCTGGGGCACGTTCTTTCTGGTTATCCTGGCTTTTATCTCGTTGCTCACCGACCTTGAGAAGATGTCACCCGGCAGCGGGGGAAAAAAGAGCGACGGTACGATGAATTTGTCCCCTATGAAAGCAGGCTTCTCCTTAACTATGAAGTCATCCATCAATCTCAACGTGGATCTGGCAAAAGGCGCAAGAGGACCCTCAGCGGAAACCTGCTTTACAAGCCTGTCATCTACACGGGCTGTCAGCCGCAGCCCGGGTATGCTCAAAATCTCTATGTAATCCATTACAGGCATCCACCAGTGCTAGCCCAGTTCCCTGATGCGGCGGTCAATCTCCTTCTCCCGGTCCTCGTACTCAAGGCTCATCTC
>DUGO01000024.1 GCA_013331375.1 Candidatus Methanoperedentaceae archaeon
CTATTCGGACAGCAGGAGCACCAACCGCAGGGATATACTGGGCAGGGTGGACTCACAGGAAGGTATATGGGCATGCGACGAGGTCTATCGCTGCGTTGAGGTATGCCCTAAAAAGGTGCCACCGACGAACGCCATCACAGGCTTCATGAGGAAAGCAGTTATGCAAGCGCTTATGTTCAGGTGACCATGGAGAGAGACAGGCTCTACGGTACAGGGTTGTGGGCGTGGCTGCTGCAGCGTGTCACCGGATTCCTGCTCGTGTTTTACCTGTTCATGCATGTATGGTGGGTGCATTTCCCGGGAGTTAAGACGCCGTTTGATTTCCTCATCGACACACTGTTCACACCGTCCCGCAATGCCCTTCTCATACTGCTGGTACTTGTTGTCCCGCATGCGCTCAACGGCTTCAGGGTATTCCTTGTCGATTTCGGGATTAGCGAGCGCGCACAGAAGCTACTGTTCTGGGCGTTTCTATTGTCAGGGATAGCCCTCATCGTATGGGCATACAGCACACGTTTTGCCTGAGCCGCAAACCTTTTCGTCCGGGCGCCTGATGATACACTCGCATAACCATCAAGGGACAACCGAATGACGTCAAAGCTGCGCGGTCACCATCTCATATGCCTGAACTTTTTCAGGGGCGAGGGATACAGTAAAGAGTTCATTGCCAATATCCGGACTGTGCTGAAGGACGGGAATGTTGAGGTAGTACAGGGTCCGGATGATGTTTGCGCCGTATGCCCGTACCTTAAAGAGGGTAAGTGCGCAAGCGACGAGTACACGAATGACGTCATCCTTTTCCAGGATTCGGTGGCTCTAGGGCTTCTCGGGATGAGACCGGGTGACAGGGCAGGCTGGAAGACGATATCAGGCAAAGTACCTTCCATCCTTGCACGATGGAAGGCACAATTCTGCGCCGGCTGCGGCTACAAAAAGATATGCTTCGGCTGACCCGGCTACCACTTATTTGTCTCAAGCTCCTCAAGCGCCCAGCCGAGATAATCCCTGATGACGATATACGACATCTCGGGCGGTATTGCGCCAATCTCAGTGCATATCAGGTCAACATATTCCCTGGGCGTGACATCAAAGGCAGGATTCCTGACCTTCACTGAGCTCAAACCTCTCGCAACATCAGCAGGAAGTACCTCGTTCCAGTCGCGCTCCTCTATCTCTACAAGCTCGCCCAGCATCGTCTTGGGGCTGAACTTGTACGTCTCTGCAGCCACAATGAAATTCGTGCGCGACTCATGTGCAGCGAGCGCGACCTGTGAAGTGCCGATTTTGTTGATGACCGCCCCGTTGACCGTTATCGCATCCGCACCCACGATAACACTGTCCACCCTGTTCATGAAGTGATGCACTGCGGAATCGACGATGAACGACGTGGGTATCCCCAGCTTATCCAGGTGCTTTATCGTGAGATGCCCCTGCATCCTCGGGCGCGACTCAGTAGCGTACACGTGTATCGACTTGCCCTGCGCATGCGCCGTTGCTATCACAGAGAGGGCAGCCGCAGAGTTGCAGTGCGTAAGTACCGTATCCCCGTCTCGTATCCGTCTTGCTCCAATTTCACCTATCTTTTTCATCGCGAGCTCTGAGCGGGAGATGAAATCCCTTGCATTCTTCGCGATTGCAGACTTTGCTTCTTCAACCGAGCCCGCTTTATACCTCATGGTCATCCTGACAGCGTTCGGCAGCGATACTGCAGTCGGGCGGGTAGAAACAAGCACCTGCGCCGCATTTTTCATTTTCTCATCGAACTCCGCAATCGAGGACGCCTCTACCCTTGCGGCATAATCGCAAAGCGCTGCGGCTGCAAATCGCGCTATCTTACCCGCGCCGCGGATTTCCATGCTTTTTATCTTCCCTGCAGACTCAAGAAGCTGCTTCATAACCCTGCTATATTGTACAGCTTTGCCATATCTATATTGTCCCTTACCGCGGCTGCAAGCTCGTCAAAGGCATCACCAGTTTTTCGCGGCTCGTATCTGCGCCCCCTGCGCTCATATAAATACGATAGGAACGAATCCCTGACCTTATCATTCTCGAACAGCCCGTGCATGTATGAGCCGAACACGAGCTCTCCTGCGCTTCCTTCCCCGCCGAATAATGGCAGGGAGGCGCTTACGGTCTCACCCATATGTATCTCATACCCTTCGACAGTATCTCCCGCGTCCCCGAACGGACCATGCCTGTTTATCTCTTTTCGTACCCGTCGGGTGCTCTTTTGATATTCGCCAAAATGCGTGGTGGCATCCAGAAGCCCGAGCCCCCTGACACTGCATGCGCCCACCGAGCCTTCGATGCCTGAGTCATGTATGAACTTCCCGAGCATCTGGTAGCCGCCGCATATCCCTATTATCGGGATTTTGCCAGCGATACTCCTTAGCCATTCCGCCTTCCCGCTGCGCTCAAGCGCCCTCATGTCGTCGATGGTGTTCTTTGTTCCAGGGATTATCACTGCATCTGGTGCTCCCGGTTCCTCGGAAAGCTCCACGTATCTCACACTCGCGAAAGGCTCAAGCGGCTCGAAATCCGTGAAATTCGATATGTGCGGCAGGCGCATGACCGCTATCTCGACCGGCGAGTCCACGGGCGACTTGTCACGCAGGGACAGGGAATCCTCTGACGGGAGCCCAAGCTTCATATATGGCAAGACACCGAGCACAGGTATGCCTGTAAGCTTCTCAAGCTGGTGCAGACCAGGTTCGAGCAAGGCAATGTCCCCCCTGAATTTGTTGATAATGATGCCTTTCACGAGCGGCTTTATGTCATCCGGAAGCAGCTCAAGCGTCCCATAGATGCTCGCAAAAACCCCCCCGCGCTCGATATCGCCCACA
>DUGO01000044.1 GCA_013331375.1 Candidatus Methanoperedentaceae archaeon
GTTCACGAACGTGAAATACGAGCTTGCATTGAAATACATCAACTATGTGACATCCCCGTATGGACAGGACATAATCAGGAACTACGGCAGGGACAAATATGGAGAGGCGCTGTTCGTGCCTGCGGAGGATGCGGGTAACGTAACATCCCCATGAACCAGGTGCAAGTGAGACCAGCCCGGGGAGAAGGAGGCATGACATGAGCAGTGCGGACTTCCTTGCCAGGGGTCTCATTGAGGCATTCCTGCTGATAACCAGCCTTAACCCGTATGTCCTGAGCATCACCCTTGTTTCAATATCAGTATCCAGCACTGCTGTCATACTCGCTGCCCTTACCGCGATACCCCTGGCATCCGCATTATCGTTCGCGCGATTCCGGGGCAGGCAGGCGCTTATCATGCTCATAAACACAGGGATGGGACTGCCCCCCGTCTTTGTAGGGCTCGTCGTGTTCCTGATGCTCGTGCCTGCCGGTCCTCTGGGCTTCCTCGACATGGTTTATACCAGGGAGGCGATGATACTGGCGCAGTACATACTTATCACACCCATAATTACTGGTATATCACTGGCTGCAATACAATCTGTACCCAGGCTGTTGACGGATACCGTCTATACCCTGGGCGGCAGTGAAAAAGATGCTATGGTAGCCACGCTGAAAGAGGCGCGCTCTGGCATCATAACAGCAGTGCTTGCCGGCTTGGGGAGGGCACTTGCTGAAGTGGGAGCCGTACTCATAGTGGGCGGCAACATCGCCCGTACCGGTAGCATAGGCGGGATAGGCGAGGGGCTTTCAGAAACGCGTACGCTGACCACAGCCATCACGTCAGAGACAGGCAGGTGGAATATCTCAACGTCCATCGCCCTGGGTGTCATCCTGATTATCCTTGTCCTTTCAGTGAACGTGATGGCGAATTACTTCCAGAGGAGGGACTGATGCCGCTGTTCGTGATAGATAACCTCTGCAAGACCTTCGGGGACAGGGAGGTATTACGGAACATACACCTTGAGATACACAGGGGTGAGACGCTTGCCCTGATGGGACCGAGCGGTGCAGGCAAGACCACCCTGCTGCGCATAATGGATTTCCTTGAAACGCCAACGTCGGGAAGACTCGTATTCGACGGGATGGGATTCTCGGCAGACAGGAAACATGTCATACGGAAGAGGATGTCAATGCTCTTCCAGGGTCCGGGGATATTCAACACCTCGGTCTTCAATAATGTGGCTTACGGGCTTCTCGTTCGCGGCGCTGATAAGAAGGATATCGAACAAAAAGCATCTCTTGCGNNGATGAGCCGACCGCGAACCTTGACCCTGCGAATACTGCCAAGATAGAGGATATCATCAGGGGAGTAAAGAGAGAGCTCGGCACCACAATCATAATGGCATCGCACAACGTCCACCAGGTGAGGCGCATAGCTGAGAGGGTGGGCATCATGCTGGACGGTGAGTTGATTGAAGGCAATACAAAAGACCGGCTCTTCATAAGCCCTGAGGACCCAAGGACCAGGGCTTTCATAAGCGGGGAGTTCATCTTTTGAAGGAGCTGACTGGATGGAGAGAACGCGCGCCAGGACAAAGATATGGCTTGTAAACAGTGATGATGCCCCTATCATGGGAGAGGGAAAAGCCGCGCTTCTCAGGGCAATCCGGGAGGAGGGCTCCCTGAACAGGGCATGCAGGAAAGTGAACATCTCGTACAAGCATGCTTGGCTGCTGCTCAAAGAGATTGAAGAGGGTGCGGGCGAGCCCGTAATAATCAGGAAGCGGGGCGGCAAAGACAGGGGCACGACCCTGACCGGGAAGGCTAATCAGATGCTTGATGATTATGACGCATACCTACACATGCTTGGTGAGACCATTTATGACAGGACATTCTGGGAGGTGATAGGATTGAAGATATCAGCAAGGAACCAGATGAAAGGAACCGTAACTGACATCGAGAAGGGGGACATAGTGGCAAAGGTAAAAATACAGATAGAGCCCACGACCATAACCGCTGTAATAACAAAAGAAGCCGCTGTTGCCCTTGACATCAGGAAGGATGACAGGGTGACTGCCATAGTAAAAGCTACTGAAGTTATGATAGGGAAGGACTGAAGTAAATCAATTGTTGAATACAGGCATGGCAGCGCGTTCGGTCAATCGATTTTTGGCGAATGGGGATTGTGGCAGGTCGTACACTCATCCTTCGAATGATGACTGTTTGCAGCCCATGCCCTGAATGTGCCGGAATGGCACTGCCTGCACAGGTCACTCGCTTTTGATACGCTTACCCCGGCACCGTTTATAAGCTGCAGGCTGAGCCTGTCCGACCAACTTCGCTATGGTTTGCTCCGTTCTACCTACCATTCTCTTCAACTCCGTTATTCGTTTTCCCGTTTTTCCCCGTGCTTAATAGTTCACAGTTCGCCCTTATATATACTTTATCTAGCTCCTTTTTATTTTACAGGTTTTTTCATGAGGGTTTAATACTCATGAACTCAGGCGGATCTGTCTTTCAAACTCAGGCTTCATACGAATAGTATTCATGCTTCACATTTTCAATATTTCCGGTAAATCTTTTTCCTGTGACCCGCCTCTATGACCAGTATCAGCAAGCGCTCTTTTTCTATGCAAAGGACAGCCCGGTAATCACCAACGCGGTGAGTATATAGAGGATTCTTTTGTGTTTCTTTTAGCTTTTTTACATGCGGATACGGATTTTCTTTAATGCTGTTTATTGATTGAATTATGCCCTTTGCGATTTCCAGCGGCAGCCTTTTGAGATCTTTTCTTGCTCTTGAGGTATATCCGACCTTATAGCTCATGTAAGGTCAAATTCTCTCAGGATATCTTCTTCTGAGTGCAGGCGTCCCTGTTTTATGTCTTCAAGAGCTTCTTCTATACCCTGAATCGCCTCATCACTGAGCGGTTCTTCATCTATTGCCAGGTTCGTCAGTCGCTCTATAACTGAGCTATACGATTCGCGGGAATGATGTTTTAGAGCGGTGAGTTTATCCTTAACCTTCGGGTCTATGCAAATCGTCGTGGTGGCTGTCATATATGTCCCTATAGGTACCTATATACGATAAACTCTTCGGTCTTTTTTATTTGCTTAACGCCAAATTTACATTCACATAGAAAGAATAACTATTTATTACCATAACAGTTTATTACACGAGCGGATACAGAGGAGATTTGAAATGATACGATTGGGATTCGTTGTTTCCGAGTTCAACAGGGACCTGACGAGCCAGATGGAGCAGCTCGGCAGGGAGCATGCGGGTTTCCTCGGCGCAGAGGTCGCAGAGGTGCTGTATGTCCCCGGGGTCTTTGACATGCCTCTTGCGGTAAAGAAGCTCGCAGAGAATGCCGATATCGATGCGGTCGTGACCATCGGCGCTGTCATCCAGGGCGCAACAAAGCATGACGAGATAGTGATGCAGCACGCATCGCGCAAGATTGCAGACCTGGCGCTGCAGTACGACAAGCCCATAACCCTCGGTATCTCAGGACCCGGCATGTCAAGGCTGGATGCGCATGAGCGCGTGGAGTATGCAAAGCGCGCCGTCGAAGCCGCAGTGAAGCTCGTGCAGAGGCTCGGACGCAAGTAGGGTGATTCCAATAACAGCAAGACGTCTTCTGGGCATAGAGGAATCTGCCACGCTGCGGATATCGAGCATCGCGGGCGAGCTTGCGCGCCAGGGCAAAGATGTGGTAAATCTCAGCCTGGGTGAGCCTGATTTTCCTACGCCCCCCCATATCTCTGCAGCCGCAAAAGACGCGATAGACCGGGGCGAGACGCATTATTCGCCATCAGCGGGCATACCATCCCTGAAAAAAGCGATAGCCGACAAGCTGTCCGGGGAGAACGGGCTGGATGCAAAGCCGGGAAATATCATCGTTACGCCGGGCGCTAAACAGGCGATATTCGAAACCGTGCTCGCGATCCTTGACGAGGGTGATGAGGCGATACTGTACGACCCTGCGTGGGTGACCTACGACGCCTGCATAAAGCTTGCGGGTGCCAGGACAAAGTGGGTCAGGACAGAGGACGGGTTTGAGCCTGTCGAACTCTCAGGGCACGTAACGGGAAAGACCAAGCTGATAATCATCAACAGCCCGTGCAACCCGACCGGGGCTGTGTACGGCAGGGAATCGCTTGAGATGGTCGCGGATATCGCACGTGATAAAGGTATTTACGTGCTGTCTGATGAGATATACGAGAAGATAATTTACGACAGGGAGCATCTGAGCATCGGCTCCTTTGACGGCATGTCGGACCTGACAATAACGGTGAACGGCTTCTCGAAAGCGTATGCTATGACCGGCTGGCGGCTGGGTTATGTGCACGCGCCAAAGGGGGTCTATGAGCAGATGCTCAAGCTCCACTCGCACTCCGTAAGCCAGGCGACCTCTTTCGTGCAGTATGCTGGTCTGGCGGCGCTTCAGGGCGACCAGGGCTGCATTGCCTCGATGGTTAAAGAATTCAGGGCGAGAAGGGACTTGCTTATCAAAGGATTGAACGAACTGGGTATAAAATGTGCAATGCCTGATGGTGCTTTTTATGCCTTTGCCGACGTGAGCGGGTATGGAAGCGGCGAAGAGGTGGCTGAATTGCTGCTGAATAAAGCTTTTGTGGCAGCCACCCCGGGCGCAGCCTTCGGTGAAGCGGGGAATGATTTCATAAGAATATCGTATGCTACTTCACAGGAGCGCATAAGGGAAGCATTAAGGAGAATGAAAACGGTTCTATAACTACTCTATCACGCGTATGTTCTCGCTGCCCTCGAATATTGCCCCCGAAAGCCTGCCTCTAATTGTTACTGTAACATTATCCCCTGCATAAACGATTGCATTAACCGCCCGCCTGTCGAACGTTACCATTAAATCTGGTATGCTGTCTCTGTCATAATCTCCGAATTCCACAGGTGAAAGCTGCGCAGGAACGCTTCCATTCGCTGTATTCAGAGTAACTGTGGCAACATCTATTGCATTGACGTTATACCCTTGTACCTCGATGTAAACCTCGATTGGTTTTTTGGGGTTGCTTGATTTGTCCAGAGTGTTGCGGTTAAGGTTTACATCCACTATAGCCGGCAGGGGCTTAACGATGAAAGTCAAGCTCTTGCCTGCGCTGTTCTCTGCCCTGTCGTATGCACTTACAACCAGCGTGTGATTTCCAAGCGCTAAATTTCTGAGGTCGATCGTCTGTCCGTTGGTCACATTATTGCCATCCAAATATGCAGGTATTGAACCAATGCCTGAAAGCATATCCGAAGCGCTGAAATTCAGAAGTATGCTCTCGGAGTGCAGGTAATCTTTTGATTCAGGCGAAGTTATTGTAATGGCTGGCTTAGTCTTATCTATATTTATCCCTGAAAGCACTGTAGTGTTAGAGTTGCCGGCTTTATCAATTGCAGTCCCATTCACAGATTGATTGATACCTTCTGTCGAGGCTGTGATATCAGGAGTTATTGTATCGATTCCAGATAATGCATCTGAAGCTGTGAAGTGAACTGTAACATTGTTGTTGTACCATCCATTTGCATTAGACGAATTTGTGCTTCCATATATGTCTGGAGGTGTGATGTCAATATTTATTCCTGAAAGCACTGCGGTATTGGAGTTCCCTGCCTTATCCCTGAATGTGCGACTCACCGTCTGATTGACACCTTCGGAGGTTAGCGTTTCGGCTTCTGTGGAATTGCCGTCGATTCCAGAAAGAGTGTCCGATGCATTGAAGGTCACAGTAACCGAGCCATTGTTCCAGCC
>DUGO01000172.1 GCA_013331375.1 Candidatus Methanoperedentaceae archaeon
GCATAAGGTACCGCAGGTTCGCGCACGTCCTGACCTTCGGCTCAGCGTCCCGGATGAGCTTCACGAGTGCTCTCTGCTCGTCCTTCATCAGGCGCAGTGCCTCATCCAGCGGCGCGCGGTCACGCAGGCACAGTGCGATACCAAGCCCCGGCTTTTCCAGCTTGCCGCATGTGTTGAGCACGTTGGAAAAATCGAATATGTTCGGGATTACCTCGCGGTTGAGCCTGTACACATCGCCAACAACAAGATTCAGGGCTTCAGGCGCAGCCCGTTTCGCAAGCCGCAGCACCATTGCAGATGCGAGCCGCCTTCTTGCATCCTCCTCAAGCCCGTTCACGTCACCGCGCACATTGATATCAGAAAGAAATCCCCTGATGCCATCCCGGTCGCCTGTAACGTCAAGATATGGGTCGAGCGTGTACTCGAGCAGCTCCTCGATGTTGCCGTCCCCGATGCGCAGTCCTTTGCTCACAGTTACAGCCCCGCTTTTCACTGCGTCTTCGAGTATTGCGCCGTTCGCCCCAGCCATCTCCTGCTTATCCCCGACAGCTCCTGTGAGCGCAAGCCCTGCAAGGTCGCGGTTGTCGCCCATTTCCCTGGCAACAAGATACGCTGTCCCTGAGGCGGATATTTCATTTGCGCCGTTTATCCCTGAAAGGTGCGGGTTCACATGCAGGCATTCAAGCTTACCGTATGGTATGTGGTGGTCGATGACGAGCACCCTGTCGCGTATTTTTGAGATGACATCGGGCTGCCCGCTGCCCATATCGCAGAAAACAACCGCGTCGCTCTGCTCTCTATTCACCCTTTCCGCGACCGACTGGTCAAGCTGGGGAAGGATACTGCAGTGAAAAATAATCCCGATACGGTGCAGCGCGTTGCACATCACCCCTGCGGCTGCAACCCCGTCCGTATCATTATGCGAGAGCACACGCACATATTTGCATGTGCCAAGCATAGAAGATGCATTCTTGCCGAGTTTTATGAGCTCATCGAGCATTTACCTGGATATCAATATCTCAGCCGTCTCGATAGAATAACGCCAGTCCAGAGGAAGCACGCCCTCTCTGTGATAGTACTTTTCAAGCCTTCTGATCTTTGACTCAAGGTTGTTCAATGCACGCTTGTTGTGCATGTCCTTCGGGTTCGTGCGCAGGTGCGAGTGTAGCCCCAGCGCCCTTTTTATGAGGTTTCGTATATCTTCCGGTGGCTTTGGCTCAATGCCCTTCTCCTTAAGTATGTCCCCTATCTTCTTGCCTGTTGCCATCGAGACATCCGGGACCCCGAACTGGTCTCTCATGGTAAGCCCTATCTCGCTTGTAGACTTACCCTGTTCCGAAAGCTCAACTATCTTACCTGTAATCTCATCCTGATTAACATTAGACCATTTTGGCGGCTCAGACCTGTATGGTTTCTTGGAGCCTGACTTTCCCTTTCTGCGGGTATGCATTCTTGCCATCAATTTCCTCCATATAAAAGGCGAAGGTAACACTCATTGTTGACTCCTGTATTAAATACTTACGCACGCCTTCCTGATATCCTGTATGCATGCATCCGTTTTTATGCCCACGCCTGAGAAATGCGTCCGCGACGAGCGAAAGCCGCTGCTCTCCAGGGCTTCCATGAGGGGTACGAGCGGGACAGCTGAGATGCCAAGGCTGCCGCATATCCTGTGATAGTCGTAGAATGTGGGCACGGGCAGCTCATCCCTGCACATGCCTGCAAGCCTTCCGGCTTCCACGAAACCGCGCCGATCGAGGTCTCCCGCGATGCGCCCGCAGAAATCGACGTCATGCAGGGCGCCGAGCCACAGCGGTCCCGCAGCCTTCATGCGTTTTCCGCAGTACGGGCATTCAGTATGGCAAACCGCTGAAGTGCCGTTATATGAGCCTTTCACGGTCTGGCGGTGCCCGCACCCGAAGCAGTGAAGTATGAAGCCGAGCTCCTCCATCGTTGAGTCTGCCTGCTTTATGCCTTTCCTGATACCTGCGAACAGCCGCACGTAATGCATGTGCGCGAACGAAATCAGCGGCTCCATGCCCCGGTCATACCTTGCCAGCGTGCGCACGACCGTGCCCATGAGTATGCGTACAGCCATCTCTGCGTGGTATTCTGTGTTGAGAGGCACGGCAGCATATTTCCGTATGCCTGCTTTCTTGTGGGCTCCGCACAGGGGCGCAAGGTCTGTGGCAGTCACGCACAGCATCTTCTGCACTGAATGGCATGCGGCATCAAGGAAATGTACCGGAGAGCCGAACGGGTCAAGGTCTATGATGTCGAAATGCCGGTCAAGCATCGTGACATTCGCGTTTCTCCGGATGACCTCGCATGCGACGCTGTTGAGCTCCACGTTCTGCAGAATAAGCCCGTGGGCTGCCTCATCCCAGTCGTTCAACACTACATTGATGCCAGCCTCCTTTGCGACACGGATGCCGCGAATGCCCGAGGCTGCGAGCGCATCAAGGTACGTCCCGCCTGCCATGGCTGCGCATGACACGGTCATGTCCCGGTTCACCCGCATCTGCGGATTGTAGAATACTGCTGCGGTTGACGGCGGGAACTGCGAGGTCTCGTCCGGGACGGGCACAAGGACTTCTGTCAGCCCCTCAACCACGCGCCTGGTCTGCATAGAAGTCCTCTATGATGCGCACGATGTTATTAACTATAAGTTCCCGGTTTCCTGCGGTAAGTGTGAATATGTCGAACTCTTTCCTTATGCGCATCGCAAGAGCATGCCTTGATGTCAGGTGAAGCACCACTATCACGGGTTTTTCAAGGCGAAGTGCCGCTTCCACCGCACCAGCGAATTTGGGCGAGGCAAGCTCCATGGGTCCCACTTCATCTACCAGGATGACATCTTTATCAAAGCCGTTCCTGATAGCTTCCACGCCTATGTTCTCAAGGTCTGCGATATCAACGCGGTATTTCCCGACACCGGGTCCCATCCCGCCCGTTGATGCAAGTGTGCCCTTTTTACCTGTAGCGATGTCCTCGATGGAAAAACCGGTGCGGACGCCCTGTGACCTGATATCAGAGCTCAGCATCCCCCCGACGCTGAACTTCAGCCTCTCGATGATTTTCCTGCATGCCTGGGACTTACCCGACCCCGGTGCCCCGGTTATTGCGATTCGCGGTGCCATGCCATTTATCGTATGCGCTGATGCCAGATAAATCTTCGAGTCAGGTTATCGTT
>DUGO01000113.1 GCA_013331375.1 Candidatus Methanoperedentaceae archaeon
CTGCACCTTCTGCTTCTGTCCGTTCTACCCGTGCATGGATGAGCGAACAGGCGGGAAGTACGTCGAGCGCTCAACCGGCGGCACTGTCTGGAGCTGCGCGGGCTGCGAGCTCATCCACAGGACTGAGGTTGCGCAGCGGGTACTCGACGCACTGCTTGAGGGGCAGAGCGTGCGGCAGGCATGGGACACCGTGATGAGGCGGCTCTTATGATAGAAGTGCTGCTGCTCGCCATTGCCATTGACCTTCTCATAGGCGAGCCGCCTGCAGCCATCCATCCTGTCGTGTGGATGGGGCGCCTGATAAGTTTCCTGTACAGGTGCGCACCAAAGGGCAAAAGGAGACTATACGGCGCACTCATGGCTGTATCCTGTATAACCGCATCAGCCCTCATCGGTATCGCATCCGCTTATTTCGCGGACACCGTTCCCGGGATGCTTGTCTCGGCATTCTTGCTTAAGTCGACATTCTCGATACGGATGCTGCTCGGGACAGCAGGCAGCATCGGGCGTGAACTCGAAGCCGGTAAGATAGAGGCTGCGCGAAAAAGCCTCCTGGCTCTTGTGGGCAGGGATACATCGAACCTCGACACATCGCTGGCATCCTCTGCTGTCATAGAATCAACCGCTGAGAATTTCGTTGACGGCATACTCTCTCCTCTCTTCTATTTCGTACTCCTTGGGCTGCCTGGGGCGCTTGCATTCCGGGCTGTAAATACCCTTGATTCAATGGTGGGCTACAGGCGTGAGCCATTCAGGGAGATAGGTTACGCCTCTGCGAAGCTGGATGATGCTGCGAACTTCATACCAGGACGGCTGTCCCTGCTTTTCATCGCGCTCGCATCCGCAAGCGGAGGCGCACTCCGCACAGGCTTGCGCGACCATGCACTCAGCCCGTCACCCAATTCAGGCTGGTCGATGTCTGCCATGGCAGGGGCGCTCGGCGTGAGGCTTGAGAAGGTGGGATACTACGTGCTCGGCGCCGGGTACAGGGAGCCGGTGCCAAAAGACATTAAAAGGGCTGTGACCACAACCGGGCTCGCATCTGCTGCTGCTGTGGCTTCTGTCATCGCAGCCGCGCTGCCTCCTACCCATAGTATATTAACAGGTTACGTGCAGGTTATGCCATGAAGCTGTCATCCATAGACTCAATCCACACGAAGAGCAGTGAAACACAGGTGAAGAAGGCAAAAATGGACATCAGGGACATACTGGATACCTGGGGGCTCGGCACTGAGGTGCTTGTGGACACTGCGATGGAGCTGCATGTACCGCATCCCGGAGTTGAGACCCGCGAAAAGGCGCGCGAGGTGTTCATCCGCGAGCTTGACCACGCGCTGTCTGACCCNNCTCCTGTACGCAGGCATACTGCTCGAGCGGGAGGCTATAAGCGGCGAGCTCCCTAACCTGCCTGCCGAGTCATACAAGAAAGACCTCACATACCTCATAATCGACGAGGTCATAGGAATGGCGATAGCAAAGTACATCAGCGGTGATAAGGGTATATTCGAGTTCGTGCGGTTTGACAAGCTCAAGCCGGGCGTGCTATCAAAGCTCGGTCCGTTCATGGACGACGTTGCAGCAGGGCTCATAGGAGGCGTTTCAGCGAACATGTACTCACGAAGCAATAAACAGGAGACGACGGTAAGACCCGACATTCCTTCAGGCGGGGTCGCAGGATGAGCGTGCTGTATGCCCTGCGCTCTGGTTTCGGTTTCCTGACAACGATACCTGTGGGCATCTCAATGGAGGGAATAAAAGAGCTGATGCGCCACACGTATCTTTTCCCTGTGGTGGGTGCTGTGATAGGTATCATTCTCGGAGGTGCCGGATGGCTGCTTGCGCCTCTCCCGCCCATGATAGGCGCGGTTCTCATCATTGCGTTCATGTATCTCCTTACAGGCATCAACCACCTCGACGGGCTCTCGGACTTCGGAGACGGCGTGACGGCGCACGGCACGACAGAGAAAAAAGTAAATGCTATGAAGGACGTCGCCCTTGGCGCAGGCGGGGCTGCCTTCTGCATAATCACGCTCATGGCGCTCTATTCGGCTCTTGCCAGCATGAGACCGGGAACTCTGCCCCTGGCGCTTGTGGCTGCAGAGGTGGGAGCAAAGCAGTCAATGGTAACGGTCGCCGCCTTCGGCACAAAGATACACGAGGGATTCGGGTCAATGAGCATCGATAGCACGGAGCCTGTTGATTTCCTCATCGGGCTATTCTTTTCAGCCGCAGTATGCGTGCTCGCGCTCGGCATCTCAGGGCTGGTATCGCTTATGGCATCAGTGCTGTCTGCGTTCCTCGTGCTCAATATCGCAAAAAAGAACTTCGGCGGGGTAAGCGGGGACGTAATCGGGGCGTCGAACGAGATAGGGCGCGCGGTCTCGCTTCTTGCGATTGCGGCAGGTGCCTGAGATGGATGCCATAATCATGGCTGGAGGCAGGGGATTGCGCCTTGGCAGGGGTGAAAAGCCGCTGGTGGCTCTCAGGGGTAAGCCGCTCATCGGTTACGTGCTCGATGCTTTGAGGCGCAGCAGCAAAATCGGAAAGGTGTTCGTCTCCACAACACCATCCTCGCCCCTCACGCGGGCATGGGTAATGGAGCATTACGACGATGTGGGGCTCATCGATACGCAAGGCGTGGGTTTCGTGCGCGACATGATATTTGCGGTCGAGGCTTCAGGCACGAGCGGCGCTGTGCTGATAATAATGGCTGACCTGCCTCTTGTGACTCCTGCGCTCATTGAAAAAATAATCGATACGTACGGCAGAGTCGATGAGCCTGCGCTTTCGGTTCATATACCTCTCTCGATATGCTCGTCTTACGGCATCAGACCTGACACTATCTTCAACAGGGACGGGCGCCTGATAGTGCCTGTCGGCATCAACATCCTTGATGCGGGGAGGATACGCGAGGAACAGCCAGACTATAACTATATACTCAATGATGCAGAACTTGCTGTGAATGTGAACACAAAGAATGACCTCAGGATGTGTGAGCTCATCTGTGAAAACCGACTCGGACCTGGTTGATATAAAAGGAAAGAAGTACTCACGGAAAAACCTGCAGCTTTTGCTCGGGCGTACTGACATTGATGGCGTGACTGACGAGCTGCTCGTGATAGCCGAGGCGGTGGACGACCCGTACAGGCTGCCATTCCTGCTTGACAGGATACTCACCTTCGAAGTTACGGGCGAGGATACCCTGCGCCCTGCACTCCTGCGGGTGCAGATAGATGCCATGCTACGCATGAACGATGACCTTGAGAAATTCCAGAGGCGGCGCTACGTTGCCCAGGTCATGGAGAAGCTGCTGTACGGCGACCTGCTGCTGGGGATTGGGGTGACGGTCGTGGGGATGGAGGAAGAAGAGGGGATGTAGCAGGAGCGTCGGGTCAGGAGCATATTTCCAGTATATATTTCTTGAGTGATTCTGTTTTTCAGGCACAATCTTAATCAACCCCCGCCGTGTAGTGTATTGTATGCGGTTCGATGAGATACTCGAAACCTGCGTCAAGATAGATAATGTGGCGCATATACCCTACCCGCGGGCATGCAGCGCTGCCAGGCACATAAAAAAATGTGACTACAGGGCGCGTGATACGCGGCATTCCAGGTACCATGACCTCTGCGAGCTTGGTTTTAACGGCTTTTACACGCGGGGGGAGACGATGCCATGCATGTATTCCGACAAGCCTGACATGTGCCCTATTTTCACTGTTTCATGTCTTGATTGCAGGCATATCGGTGAATGCGAAGAGGACATGTTCTTTGTGGCACTGTCACTCGACCCGTGCGAACTCGGGCTTGAGAAATCCACGCATCCGCTCTACCTGCCTGAATAAGCTGCGGACGGCTCATACTTATACCTCCTGCACTTAAAAATGATAACCTTCAATCCGAGGCTGTAAAATCTTTTG
>DUGO01000204.1 GCA_013331375.1 Candidatus Methanoperedentaceae archaeon
TGCGATAAAACGATTGTTTGTCAGTGAATGCCCGAAAAGTAGCCTTCCGGGCATTTACTCTTATATATTTTTATTATAATCGACGCAAATCCTTAATACACAGCCAGCACAATGATACTGCTGTGCCATGAAGAAAAAACAAGCGATACAACATCACCCTTCGCGACCACGTCCATCTTCTCGGCTATCGCGGACAGATAGAGCTTATAGGAAGGGATTTAGGTCTGCATGGCATTGTATTTAATGCACCCGATGGGTCGGTAAGGTCGTTGCTGAAGGCGGAGAAGATATTTTTGAATGACCTGAAAAAAATCCGGGAAGGCGTGGATATAGAGACAAAAAGGTTTCAAGAGACGCATATGAAGAGGTTTGATAGAGGTATCGAACTGCTTACAGGGATAGACCACAATACTCGTTTGCTTGTTGATTCCCAATACAAATTGCCTGGAGGGCAGGATAAATCAGTAGAAGGGCAGAATAAGATATCGAAAGGACAGTACAAAATGATCACTTTGCTTGAGAAAATCGAATCCAAGTTAAAGTAAATCAGTTGCATCTTTACACATATCCTTTTCATCCATTGCTTATTGCATTAAGCCTCCCTACACCCGCACCCCCGCGCCCGCACCGATAGTATAATCCGAAAGTATTATCTGCAATACATATATAGTATCATCGATGCTACTCGAGCTTGCATGGGCAGCCGTGCTTATTGCCGCGCTTTATATAGCGTACAGCCTGCTCACCGGAAGGAAAAGCGCAACCGTGAACGGTATACTCCGAAGCTCGCTCCGGAAAAGCAAGGAAGAGCGCATTAAGCCTTATATGGAGAACTTCAGGTTCCAGTTCACGCGCGTCGATAATCCTTGGAAGATCATAATCCCGCTGGTCATCGCTATCGTCATCGCCGCGGTGCTTTACAATTATGTATTCTTCGTTGCAGTGAACTCAAACAGCATGGCGCCCACATTTGAGCGCGGCGACCTGGTGCTGATGCAGTCCTTCGATAAGACACCCCATGTCGGCGACGTCGTGATATTCAAAATCTATGGCTTCCGCCTGCCGTTCACACACAGGGTATATTCCATAACCGATGCAGGCATAAGGACGATGGGCGATAACAATCCCGGACCTGACAACTGGGTGATAACGCCACAGCACGTGGGTGGAAAGATGGTTCTGGTAGGTGGGAAACCTGTTGTCATCAAGTATCTTGGCTATTATTTCCTCGACGCACCCCCGACAGAGACATTTGCCGGTGAATTCAGGTTCCTCCAGTATCTCGTAAGCGAAGGACGTGAGCTCGGTCTGCTCATATTCTCAATATGCCTCGTGCTGTATCTCCTGCTATCCATCAATGAGCAGATGAAGATGCGAGAGGCAAGAAAACGGAAAGTTATCCAGAACAGGAGGTAGCTGTGTTCGATGCGTTCTTCATAGTAATCGGGCAGCTCGTTGTGTACTCATCCCTGGTCCTGCTTGCAATGGCCGGGCTCGCTGCCCTTTTCATCGTCTATTCGTTCAATACCGAGAAATTCCTCTTCCCCGGTTTTACGCTCTCGGTAATAGTCCTGATGGAGAGCCTTGTCAAGGGTATTTTCAGGTTTTTCAAGATCGATGACTCAATCGTGGATAGTGTTGGCATCCAGCTAAAGAATAAGGTCGGGCTTGCGAAATTTTCACGCATACCATTTGAGAAACGCATGGTCTTCCTTCCCCAGTGCCTGCGTTCNNTCGCTCTCAACCGAGGGGCTGTCATGCATAGGATGCGGAAGATGCGAGATATGCAATGCACGGAAAGTCGCAGCCGAGCTTGGCTGCATGGTTTTTGTCGTGCCTGGATCGAGCTTTATCAGGCGCATGATACGGAAGTATAAACCTGGTGGCATCCTTGGCGTGGGCTGCATGAACGAAGTCAAGGACGGGCTTGATATGTGCCGGAGTGCAGGTCTCCCGTCGGTCGGCATTACCCTCTCGCGTGCAGGGTGCGTGTCAACGATACTTGACTGGGACCATTTCTACGAGATGCTCACCACAAAGACGGATTAGACCGAGGGCTGCTGCTGTGAGATGCAGTGTATAGTCCCGAGCCCGTACACAAGGTCACTGCAGTCAATGCCGATGGTTTTCCTGTCTGGGAATACATCCTGTATCGTCCGGATTGCAATCCTGTCGTTCTCATGACCGAAGACAGGGACGAGAACGACATTGTTGCCTATATAGAAGTTCGCATAGCTGGCTGGAAGCCTGCCTTTTTCATCCCCCACAAATCCGGGCATGGGCAGCCTGACCACGCGCAGCGGGTTTCCGTCCTGGTCATTCGAAGCCTGCAGTGTCTCGAAATTCTCTTCCAGGACTTCATGGTTCTCATCCGCCTCATCTTCCTCGTAGGCGCATAAGATTGTATCGGGAGAAACGAACCGCGCGATATCGTCGATATGCCCGTCCGTATCGTCCCCTGCAACCCCCTGCTTCAGCCAGATGAAATGGCTTACGCCCAGGAAGTCGCGAAGGTATGTCTCAATCCCTGCCCTGTCCAGGTGCGGATTCCGGTTCTCATTCAGCAGGCACTGCTCCGTTGTCATGAGGGTGCCCCTGCCGTTGACGTCTATCGACCCGCCCTCCATGACAATCCCGGGCTGGAAATACCCGATGCGCATATGCCTGTTGATGATTGAGGGGATTACAGTATCACGCCTGAGCTCATCGTATTTTCCGCCCCATGCATTGAAAATCCAGTGCACCATGGCAAGTTTACCCTGTTCCCTGTTTGTCACGAAGATGGGACCGTAGTCCCTGAACCACACGTCTGCGTAGTCACGCACGAAAAAGCGTATTTTTTCCAGGTCGACATCTTCCTGCGCCAGCATTGAGGCTGCCTGCTCTTTCATAGCGCCATCCCTGACAAAGAGGTTAACGTCTTCGCTCTTGTGTATCGCGCTTATTATTTTCAAGTACACCTGCTCAACCCGCTCAATCCGGTCAGGGAAGGTCATGGGGTCGTGCGGCCATGAAAGCCATATCGCATCATGCCTTTCCCATTCTGCAGGCATGCTGTATCCAAGCTCGCGGGGCGTTTTCATAAGGGCATCATCTCACTTTTCCAAAAGGCGCCCGTAGGTATCGGGTCTCCTGTTCCGCAGAAATCCCCAGCCTTCACGTATAATCGTGTTGCGCTCAAGGTCAAGCTCAGCAATGAGGACTTCCTCACTGTCCTGTCCAGCCCGAGCCAGTACGTTCCCGAACGGGTCGCATACGAAGGAGCTGCCCCAGAACTCAAGCTCTCCTTCTGCACCCACGCGGTTGACGGCTGCCACATGGACGCTGTTGGCAATGGCATGCGAGCGCTGGATTGTCATCCAGGCATCAAGCCAGTCGCCTTCCTCAGGCACATATCCCTTAATCCATCCTATCGCAGTTGGGTAAAATATGATATCAGCGCCGCCAAGCGTGCATATCCTGGCAGCCTCCGGGAACCACTGGTCGTAGCAGATGAGCACCGAGAGCGCGGCATACTCAGTCCTGAATACCTTATATCCTGCATCCCCAGGCTTAAAATAGTTCTTTTCATAGAAGAGCGGGTCATGCGGGATGTGGAGCTTCCTGTAGCTACCAAGCAGAGAGCCGTCCGCGTCTATGACCGCGGCAGTGTTGTAGTATCCGTCCTGCGCCTTCTCGAACACGGGCACAATGAGCGCTATCCTGTGCTTTTTTGAAAGACGCGAGAGCGCCCCGGTTGACTCGCCCGGTATCGTCTCTGCAAGCGCACCGGCATCTGCGTTTTCCCGCTGTGGGAAGTATCTTGTCCTGTAGAGCTCGGGCAGGCATATGAGCTGTGCTCCCCTGCGTGCAGCTTCCTCTATTTTTTTTACTGTATTCTTGAGGTTCACGCCCATGTCAGGAGAAACAGAAGCCTGGATAAGCCCGACAGTCACGCTTTTATCGCCCATTGTGTCTCGCACCGTGCCCAATCGTTACCCTTCCAGGTAATAAATGTATCCTGAAAAGCGTATTTTTTGTTCATAGGCATTGATGCGTATTAAAAATATGCATATCGCCGAAGGATTCCTGCCCTATCCATGGTGGATACTGTGGTTTGTAGCCTGCCTTCCCGCTGTCGCTTACGGGGTGCACAGGATTGTAAACCTGACAGAGGCTCTGCCCATGATGAGGACTACGCTTGCACTTTCGGGTGCGTTTGCGTTTGTCCTGTCCGCTCTCAAGATACCCTCCATAACCGGGAGCACCTCGCATGCCACGGGCACGGGATTCGGGGCGATACTGCTCGGTCCTGCTATCGTATCTGTACTCGGGCTCATTGTGCTTCTTTTCCAGGCACTGCTGCTTGCGCACGGCGGGCTCACGACTCTCGGCGCCAACCTCTTTGCAATGGGCATCATCGGTCCTGTCATTGCATGGCTTTTTTACAGAGTGTGCGCAAGAACAGGGATGAGCTTTTATTATTCAGTCCTCCTCGCCGCATTCATGGGCGACATTGCCACGTATATTACAACGTCACTGCAGCTTGCCCTTGCGTTCCCGGCTGCGTCTGGCGGAGTCATAGCATCGTTCAGGGCGTTCCTTGCGATTTTCGCAATTACGCAGCTTCCGCTGGCATTAATCGAGGGCATCCTCACGGCAGGCATATGCAGGTACATACATGAACTGAGACCGGATATCCTGCAGAGGCTCAGAGTGACCGTACCGGAAAATAAGGGAAAGCGCGCAGAAGGAGGGCGGACTGCATGAGACTATCCGGGTACATTATGCTCGCAGCCTCTCTGGCTTTGCTCCTTGGACTTGTTTATTTCACGGCAGGCGAGGGTATACGGGCAGCTGACTGGCAGGGGAGCGACAGTATTGCCAGAAGCCGCGTGGCTGAGCTCAGCGGGGGTTACAGGCCATGGCTTGAGCCTGTGTGGAAGCCAAAGCCCGAAATAGAGACTTTCCTTTTTTCCGTGCAGGCTGCTGCAGGAGCTCTTGTGATAGGTTATTTTATCANNAGGGTATCATAAGGGGAATAATAATGGGAAGCGGGGGGCTTGATAAGACTGATAGGGCTTTTTGAGGCGCACGCCTTTTGCAACAGGCTCAGGGAAGTGAATACCGTACAAAAAGTGCTTCTTGCGATCGCAAGCGCGGTCATGGTTTCGATTTCCTTATCCCCGGTGGCTCCTCTGCTTGTACTTGTGTCAATGACATTGCTTACAACCTGTGCAGCAGGGATACCTGCAAGGGCTTATGCCAGGGCTCTTTCATTACCTCTGCTACTTGCAATCCCGGTATTTCTCATCATGGCTTTTACTGGTAGCGGGGATGCGCTGGTACCAATTGGTATTGGTTCTGGCGGTCCTGCCATAACCGCATACAGGGACGGGGTAAACCAGGGAGCGCTGCTTGTCGCAAGGATTCTTGGCGGGACATCATGCATGCTATTCCTTGCATTCACCACGCCCATCTGTGCTATCGCCCCGGCGNNGGCGCCATAATCGAGATTTCGTTACTGATATACAGGTACAGCTTCGTAGTCATCGACGAATCGGCACGGATGGAGCGCTCGCAGAGGGCACGGCTCGGGTATGCGGACTTTTCTGGTTCACTTTCCTCAGCAGCCATGCTAGCAACTGGTGTGTTCGTCCGGGCTATGAACAGGGGCGAGCGGCTGTACGCTGCAATGCAGTCGAGGTGCTACAGCGGGACGTTCGCGACGTTCCGGGAAAAACCAGTATCTATCGGTATATTGCTTTCAATTTTCGGCTTTGAATCACTGGTATTCGCGATAATGCTCGAGACTTCCGGGTTCAGGGTGGTGTAACGGGAATATGGACATCATACATCTCAGGGGCGTGACACATATATATCCCGATGGGACTGCGGCTCTGCGAGAGGTGAGCGCGTGCTTTGAAAAAGGCAGGAAAATAGCCCTGCTCGGTGCGAACGGGGCGGGCAAGACCACGCTTTTGCTGCATCTCAACGGCACGCTGCGACCGGCATCCGGGGAAGTTATCCTCGACGGTGCAACTGTAAAATACGATGAGCGCTCGCTTTCTGGGGTCAGGGCGAAAGTCGGAATGGTTTTTCAGGACCCTGACGACCAGCTCTTTGCCCCTACGGTGCGGCAGGATGTGGCGTTCGGACCTGCAAATCTCGGCATTGCGGGAGAGGAGCTGGAAAGCAGGGTGGAGCATGCGCTGCGGTCAATGGGGATTGAGGACTGTGCTGACAGGGCGCCGCATCTCCTGAGCCACGGGCAGAAAAAGCGCGCAGCCATTGCGGGAGTCATGGCAATGGAGCCCGATGTCATTGTGGTGGATGAGCCGACTTCAGGTCTTGACCCGCAAGGTGCGTGGGACATCATCGAGGTGCTGGATGAGCTCAATTCGGCTGGCAACACGGTCATCGTATCAAGCCACGATGTTGACCTTGTCGCGGGCTGGGCAGATTGTGTGTATATCATGCATGGCGGTGAGATATGCAAGAGCGGTACGCCAGGCGAGATATTCTGCGACCATGCGCTTGTATCAAAAGCCGGGCTCCGTGTCCCGACTTTCGTGCAGACCTTCAGGGAATTCCGCGCAAGGGGCATCTCATCCGGCGATTCGCCCCTGACCATGCTGGATTTCGTGGAAACTGCATCAAAGCCCTTCGATGTCGTTGCAGTGAGATGTGCGCTTGCAGATACAAAAATAGTTAAAGGCGAAAGTGTCGGGCTTGTCTTGAGGAATGGCATGCTTTACGCTGTTGGCGGGAAGGGGGGATGTACTGTTTCGGGTATCGCTATGTCTGATGCTGCTCCGGGAGAGGATATCGTGGTCAGGGATGTCACAGGTGTGCTGGCATCGAAAACCGGGAGGATACTTATTATCCCGATCCCGGGCTCGATAGATGGTGGCTCAAGGGCAGTAGATGTTGGAAAAATACGCGGGCTTCTCGACAGGTTCGAGCCCCAGAAGTCAGGCGCCATGGGCACCTCTGCGAAAGCTGCGGCTGGAAAGCTTGGTATGCGCTGCGATTTTGAGATAGACGTCATACAGTCATGCATACTTGCAGCCCTGCGTGGACTTGATGTGGCTGTGCTTGCATCAGGGGGCATGGCTGAGCGGGCTGTCTTGAGGATAGAAGAGCATAACAGGAAAAACGGACAGGGTATCAGGG
>DUGO01000239.1 GCA_013331375.1 Candidatus Methanoperedentaceae archaeon
TTGCGCAGCCGCGAAGCAGCCATGCAGTGCATGCAAGAGAAGTCCCGCGAAGCATGCTTTTCGGCATGGGCATCATGGCTTTCCTCTGCATAGCCCTGGGGCTCCTGTCCTTTTATTTCATACCCGTCATCGGCAGTATCGCAGCTCCTCTCACCGGGGCTTCATCCCCTGCAATCGGCTTACCGGTTCCCGCCATAAAAGCACCTGGCATGGAAGCAGGCAGCATATCCCCGCTCTTTCTGTTATTCCTGCTCTTTATATTCCTGCCCATCCCGCTGCTCATGAAGCTTGCAGGAGGCAGGGAGCGTACAGTNNGAGACATGGGGATGCGGGCAGCCAGTTTCAACGCCAAGGAACGAATATACAGCCACTGCCTTCTCAAAGCCGATTCGCATGTGGTTCGGCAACATCTACCGCTCAAGAAGGGAGATACAGACATCCTATGCGGGCTCACCATACTTCAAGGAGCGGTTCACCTTTGACACACATGTGGAAGCCATATTTGAAAAATACCTGTACGAGCCTGTAATAAAGTTCATACTATCGGTCTCGCGCAAGCTCAAAGCCATGCAGACAGGGAGCATACATGCGTATCTCGGGTACATGTTTGCAGTCCTTGTGCTGCTGCTCGTGGCTGTCATGTGGGGAGGATTATGATTCCGGTATCATCGCTCGCGGTCCTTCTGCTGCAGGGGCTTCTTATCATCGCGATTTCCCCATTGATAAGCGGCATTATGAAAAAAGTCAAGGCGTTCATCCAGGTACGCAGGGGTCCAAACATCCTCCAGCCGTACTACGATATTGCAAAGTTCCTACGCAAGGATGCGGTGATATCGGAGAACACATCATGGATATTCAGGGCAGCGCCGTACGTATCCTTTGCAGCCATTCTCGCGGCAGGCATGCTCGTCCCGGTATATTTTATCGGCATGCCCCTGGGCTTTGCCGGGGACCTCATCGCAGTAGCATATCTCTTTGCGCTTGCGCGTTTCTTCACCGCGCTTGCAGCCCTTGACGCAGGAAGCTCATTCGGCGGCATGGGGAGCAGCAGGGAGATGTTCGTAGCTTCAATGGTCGAGCCTGCGCTCATGCTCTCGATATTCGCAGTGGCTCTGAATGCAGGCTCAACCAGCATTGACCGCATCACGGGAGGGGTGGCCGGGATGGGCATCGGCGCGCTGTCTCCCTACAGCCTGCTCGCGTTCGTTGCGCTGTTCATCATAGCGATAGCCGAAACAGCACGGATACCTGTCGATAATCCTGCCACGCACCTTGAGCTCACAATGATACATGAAGCCATGATACTCGAATATTCGGGAAGGCTGCTTGCAATCGTGGAACTGGGTGCGATGATGAAGCAGCTTCTCATGTTTTCGCTAATTGCGAACATCTTTTTCCCCTGGGGCATAGCAATTGACCTAAGTGTTGCATCCGTAGCAGTCGCAATAGTGGCATTTGTCGCGAAGCTTGCGTTCATCGGGACAGCCATGGCACTGGTCGAGTCCTCGACAGCCAAGTGGAGGCTTTTTCGGCTGCCGGAGCTGCTGTCGTTCTCGCTCATGCTCTCGTTCCTCGCCATCGTATCGTTCGTCATCCTGAGGGGAGGATAGCACATGGCTGGAGACATCCTTGAATCAGGCGCGGTGCAGATGCTGATAGCATTGATACTGGTCTCGACATTCATGATACTCGGCTCGACGCGGCTCTATTCATGCGTGAGGGCGTTCGGAATCCAGTCGTTCATGCTTGCAGCAGTCGCAGGACTCGTGGGCTACTCGACAGGCAGATTCGACATATACGTAGTCGCAGTTCTCACGCTTGTAATAAAGGCAGGCGTCATACCCTATATTTTCATATACATAATAAGGGGTATACGAGTGAAGCGCGAAATCGCGCTGTACGTGAANNCATCATGATAAGCCGCAAAAAGGCGATAACCCAGGTGCTCGGTCTATTGATAATGGAAAACGGTATATTCCTGGGTGCGATATCGCTCACGTACGGCATGCCGCTCATAGTCGAGCTCGGCATATTCTTCGACATACTTGTCGGGGCGCTCATCATGGGCATACTGATATTCAGGATTAACAGGACGTTCGAAAGCATTGACACTGACATGCTCAAGACATTGATGGGATGATTTTGATGGAATCACAGGTCATTGCTTATCTTCTGCTTGCGCCGGTCGTCACTGGCATACTGTGCTATGCGGCACGAACCCAGAGGCAGGCTGGGGCGATAAGCCTGCTCGGCTCGGCTGCAACCCTGCTCCTCGGGCTCTGGCTTGTTTCAGATGTTTATAAGTACGATATCGTGGTCACATGGGAGAATGCGCTCTTCGCGGATGCCCTTAGCGCATTCATCGTACTTATCGTCTCGTTCGTGGGCTTTGTGGCGTCCCTGTACTCCATCAGCTACATGGACCGCGAGATCGAGCACGGCATTATGGATACGAAAAAGGTCAGGATATACCATGCACTGTTCCATGCATTCATGTTCACAATGCTGCTCGTAGGCGTGACCAACAACCTGGGGCTGTGGATAGCGGTCGAGCTGACAACGCTTGTCTCAGCACTGCTGATGATACTGACCTCACGCAAATCCTCGGTCGAGGCTGCATGGAAATACATAATCATCTGCACTGTGGGCATCACATTTGCGCTGTTCGGGACGATACTCACGTATTATGCTGCGGTCAGCACCCTGAAAGACGAAAGCCTGGCGCTTAGCTGGGTTTCGCTGATTGCCACCGCCGACGGTTTCGACCCCACTCTCATGAAGCTTGCGTTCATCTTCATCCTGATAGGATATGGCACGAAGGCGGGACTGGCGCCGATGCACACCTGGCTGCCGGATGCGCACAGCGAAGCACCGTCACCTGTCAGCGCCCTGCTATCAGGAGTGCTGCTCAACTGCGCGATGTATGCCATTATCCGATTCCAGGCTATCACGGCACGTTCAACAGGGCAGGAATTCACGAGCAGCCTGCTCATCGGATTCGGGCTTCTCTCAATCGGCATCGCTGTGCCATTCATTTTGCTGCAGGAGGACTACAAGCGCCTGCTCGCGTACAGCAGCGTGGAGCACATGGGCATAATCGCGCTCGGCATCGGATTCGGAGGCGTCTTCGGCATCTTTGGAGCCATGCTGCACATGTTCAACCATGCAGTCACAAAGTCCATGATGTTCTTCGGTGCTGGCAATATACTGCAGCAGCAGAAGACACGGGAGATATTTAACCTGAGCGGCATCGTGAAATCAATGCCTGCCACAGGCGCCATGTTCGTGATCGGTACGCTTGCTATCACAGGTTCTCCTCCATTTTCCATCTTTATCAGCGAATTTACAATACTCGTGTCAGGTTTTTCACAGGGGCACATCATTGCTTCGGTACTGTTCCTTCTGTTCATAATAATGATATTCGCAGGCTTTTTC
>DUGO01000050.1 GCA_013331375.1 Candidatus Methanoperedentaceae archaeon
CTATTACAGCAAGCTGTGCCTTGCCGCTTGCCACGGCTTTTACGGTCAGGTTCGAACCGATGACCACGTTGCCAGTCTTTACCGCACTCTGCAGTGCCTTGCTCAGGTCTGTTATATCCATGTCATTCACTCCTTCGATATCTTTTTCCCGGCGATCAGCTTCACGTTTCCGGTCCCGAGCTGTATAGGCTGCCCGACGATAACGTTTTCCGTTACTCCCTTAAGCTCGTCCACATCACCTCTTATGCCGGACTCAAGCAGGTGATTCACAGTTACCTCAAAAGCCGCACGCGCAAGCACGCTCGCCTTCTCACCCGATATCCCGTGCCTGCCTATCTGCTTTACCTCACCATCACAGGTCATCAGGTCAGCGACAAGCATTATGTGCCTCACGTCCACGTTCAGACCCTGCTCACGCAGCGTATCAGTCGCCTCAGCTATAAGCGAGGAGCGTGCAGCCTCGATGCCGAACACCTCAGATATCTCATTGGTGTTATTGGTCCTGGTCCTTGTGGTATCCACGCCAGCCACCTGCATCACCTCGCGGAGCGCGGAGCCCTCGGTGTACAGCACATACTCGTCCCCCTCCTTGCGTATGACCACCCTTTTTATCCCGTTAATACCCTTGAGCGTGAGGGAATGCAGCTTTTTCGCAAGCTGGAGAAGCTGCCTGTACGACTGCTCCTCGGGGCTCAGTGTGAGCTCATTGCCGTCAACATAGACGGCTGCCTTCAGCTCTGCCTGGAGAATATCTGCTATCTGCTCGGGCGTGATGTTCCGCTGGCTTATGACCTTCTGGTTCAGCTCTATCTCAAGGCGCATATCAGATACATTCGTGGTTATGTCGCCCAGGTTGCCGATATGGGTCTCCTCAATCTCCCATACTACCTCCCGTGCCCTGTCCCTGTCGGATGCGAATTCCTTCTCAAGGAATATCGTCATCATAGGAGTGCTCGGGTTCTTGCGCGCATCAAGTATCTCGATAAGCCTTGGCAGACCGAGAGTGACGTTGATTTCAGCCACGCCTGCGTAGTGGAAGGTCCTCATTGTCATCTGCGTGCCGGGTTCCCCTATCGACTGCGCTGACACTATGCCCACGGCTTCGCACGGCTGGATGCACGAGTCCTTATAGCCCTCCTGCACTCTTCTCCAGATTTCCTCAATCTCCTTCTTTGAAGGCTTGAGTTTCCCGATTTCAGCCTCTACGGTCTCGATGATATTCGCTGGCAGCTCGGCATTCATGACGACCCCTCCTTGACGGCAGAGTTAACTATCCTGCGCAGGGTCTCAGGCGTGTTGAAATTGCCCTTTACAGGGTCAATCCCGTCTTCCCCGTACTCGAACTGGATGATCATCCCGCGAGTGTCACGAACTGTGCTGTCATACTGCACCTCAAGGTCCTGCATTGCGTTGATGAGCCGGCGCTGCAGGTAGCCTGACTGGGATGTCCTTACCGCGGTATCGACAAGCCCTTCCCTGCCGCCTATCGCGTGGAAGAAATATTCAGTTGCGTTCAACCCGTACTTGTAGCTTGACTTCACGAAGCCCTTTGCCTCAGCCCCAAGGTCGCCGGGTTCGAAGTGCGGGAGTGTGCGACCCGCGTACCCCCTGCGTATTCGCTCGCCTCTAACAGACTGCTGCCCTACGCAGGCTGCCATCTGGGTAAGGTTGAGCATTGAGCCCCTCGCTCCTGACTGCGCCATGACCACGGCAGAGTTGTCCATGCCGAGATGCCTGCCTGCCACCTCTCCTGTCTGGTCTCTTGCCCTTCCAAGCTCCTGCATGATCTTCAGCTCAAGCGTCTCTTCCATAGTGCGTCCCGGAAGCTGCTCAAGCTCGCCATCCTTGAATGCTTTTATAAGATTTTGCACTCTCTCGCTCACATTAGTCAGCACTTCCTGGATGTTCCGGTCTGCCTCCTCAGGTATATCCTCGTCATCTATGCCGAAGCTGAATCCCATGCTCGTTATCGCCTTTATCGATAGCATTGTTGAGTTGTCGACGAAATCGCAGGCTGTCCTGGGGTCATACTCCTTTATGAGCGCGCTCAGGATAATGCTCTTGAACGCCCCTACCGCCTTCTCGTCTATGACGCCGCGCCTTAGCACGCCATCCTCTATCACAACATAGGCATCGCGCTCGCATTCCTCTTTCTTGCACACATCGCAGTTCTCGCATACCTCTGCCTTGAAAACAAGATTCAGCCCGGCAGGCAGGATTGCGCTGAAGACCTGCTTACCAGTCCAGTATGGCTTACCGTCCTCGGTCCCGGCGGGTTTCGGCAGCTTCCCTATGAACTCGGACTTACCCAGCAGCTTGATCACGTCATCGTTGAACAGCTTCTGGTCTGATTTCGTGAACAGGTAGAGACCCGAGATATGGTCGTGGATGCAGCCGATGATAGGTCCGCCGAACCTTGGTGAGAATATGTGCTCCATGACGTGCATCAGTATCTTTGCCTCTGCGCGCGCTTCTTCGGTCTGCAGCACGTGCATATTCATCTCGTCGCCGTCAAAGTCAGCGTTATACGGCGGGCATACCGCTGGATTGAGCCTGAACGTCTTCTGCGGAAGCACTTTCACCTCGTGCGCCATTATGCTCATCCTGTGCAGTGAAGGCTGGCGGTTGAACAGCACCACGTCCCCGTCCTTCAGCTGCCGTGAGACCTTCCAGCCCACCTCTATCGTATCTGCCAGTTCCTGGCAGTTCTTCTCTGTGACTTTAATCCTCCTGCCGTCGCCCCTGACAATATAGTTCGCACCCGGATGGTTATCGGGTCCGCGTCTGATGTACTCCCTCGCCTCGTCCATGTTCCGCGGGGTAACGTTCAGGGTTATCGTCAGCTCTTTCGCAACCTCGAGCGGCACTCCCACTTCCCGCACGCTCAGGTTGGGGTCGGGGGATATCACTGTTCGCGCGCTGAAGTTGACGCGCTTGCCTGACAGGCTGCCCCTGAAGCGCCCCTCCTTGCCCTTCAGGCGCTGCGAAAGTGTCTTGAGGGGTCTCCCGGACCTGTGACGTGCCGGTGGCACACCCGAGACCGCATTGTCCATGAAAGTGGTCACATGGTACTGGAGAAGCTCCCACAGGTCTTCGATGATAAGCTGGGGCGCACCCGCTTCCCTGTTCTCCTGGAACCTCTGGTT
>DUGO01000093.1 GCA_013331375.1 Candidatus Methanoperedentaceae archaeon
TCGACAGGATAACAGGATGAACCGGATTTGGGAAACCCGCGCATCCTGTCGCTCCTGTGAATCCTGTCCAGGAACTTCAACCCACCCGCTCCTGGTTGGGGCGCGTGCATCAAAAAGAACTGCGCAATATTCGCTCCCGCAACGAGTTCGCCGGACATCAGCATGGGAATGGGCGCCGGGCGGCGCGGGTAATATCTCAAAATCGACCGCAGATGAACGGGATAAACGCAGATAACATACTCATCGGTTAATCACCAAATTCTCCACATCCTGCCGCATCCTCACCCCCTCACAAACCCCACCCCCACTCGTATCACCTTCGGATTTAAAATAAACCTCGCCAAAGCCACCACAATACGAATCATCCTCACCGAAACTGCAGCCCTGATGTCCCAATCCAGTTTCCACCCTGCAAAATCAGGCGTGAACCGCAAATTGTCTCTCACCCGGAGCGCACCGCGCATGGCATGCAAAAACCCTGTCAGCATGCCTGTGTATGCCGGGTCGCCGAGCCCGTAATCCAGGTCGGCATCGAGATATTTTATCCTGAAGGCTCGAAGAATGTCCTTCACGAGCCGCAATGCCGGGCGCACGATGCCGAGCATGCGCCTGAACTGGGGCATTCGTTTTGATTTCGCGGTCTCTTTTTTCCCCTTCTTCTCTTTCATCTCCTTCTTCTCTTTCTTTTTCCCGTGCGAGAAGGCTGCCAGGCGCAGATTCAAAAAATAGAGGCTTGACCTCCGCTCTGTCATGGAATATCGGAGCAAAAAGGCAAGCCATGCCACGCTGAAGCTGACCCTGACCTTTCCCTCACTCCTCGCAGAATCCACCTGCATGGTTACCGGGAGCAGAAGCAATAGCAGTAGAATAACTATTACTATCGCCGCTGCCCAGGCTGCGATTTGCCAGAACATGTATCTGAATGGCTATGCAAGCCCTACACAGAGGATGCCTGCTTCGCCGGTTCTTCTTCCTTCTTCTCTGGCGCTTTGAAAGTTTTGTACTTTTCCATCATCTCAGGTATCAGCCCGATTAGCTCTGACAGCGCGCCCTTGCCTTTGATATTTGCAAGCTTCACATCGTCTTTCGATATCACAAGGAACGCTATGGGCTCGATGCTGGCGCCGCCGCCCCCGCCGCTGCCTCCGCCTTCCCCCTCTTTGCCCTTCCCCTCACCGCCACCGCTCCCGAAGCCGAAGCTCACCTTCGTAACAGGCAGTATGGTCCTGCCCTCAACTGTTATCGGGTCGCCGACAACTGTTTTTGTTTCCACCATCTCTGCAAGCTTTTCTGTCACTGTCTTTAACAATTCTTCCACGCTAATGCTCTCAAACCCCCATGATTATATGTCATACCTTATTATACTTGTAGTTAACCGTATGCGAGGGATACAGGGCCCAGATTGCAGCGGACTTCGCGAATGGATTAAATAGCTGTTATACTGTTGATCCCGCACTGACTTTATGTATCCGTAGAGCCAATTACGCCCTGTGAAATACATCGTAGACGCATCGTTTTTCATCACGCGCAAGAGGCTTGATGGAGATCTTGTGACAGTACCTGCTGTTATTGAGGAGGTACGGGACACAGGCGCAAGGCTTCATCTTGAGGCATCGCAGGTGAGGGTAGAGCCGCCACTTGCAGCTTCAAGGAAAAAGGTTATAGATGCTGGCAATCTCACAGGGGATATCGGGGAACTCTCTCCCGCAGACATAGACGTACTTGCGAAGGCGCTGGAGCTCAATGGCATCCTGGTCAGCGATGACTACGCAGTGCAGAACGTTGCGCAGCACCTCGGGATACGGGTACAGGCTGCGGCTTTGAAGGTCGCGGAAAAGCTCATCTGGGAAAAGAAGTGCATGGCATGCGGGAAGAGATTCACTAAAGGCGAGGTCTGCCCAGTATGCGGCTCGCCAGGAAAGAAGAGGTCACGAAGAGGAGCGTAGCAGCCCTGGATTCGCGCAAACTTAATCTCCCGGCAAGCCGTGTTCTTTTCAGGGAGTTGCTCCATGTTCGTAACGCAGATAGAGAACGGATTGGACCTGCAGGATGTGGCAGAACGGATTGCAGCCATATACGATACGTATCTCGCGCCCGGGCAGGGCATAGAGCCGCACAACCATACCGGTTTTGAGGAGGTATATTATGTGCTTTCGGGATACGGCATGATGACCATTGGCAGCGAGCAGATGGAAATCTACCGCGGCGATGTTGTGCATATTCCTGAAATGGCACTGCACACTCTCCTGAACACAGCACAGGTACCGCTGCGCTTCGTGACCGTGACCGTGCGCGTGACGCAGGATAAGACCTCAGGCGAGCTGTCATATTTTGCATGACCGGGGAAAGTAACTTAAGCATTGACGCATACATAACATATGAGACGTTAAGGAGATGGCACCATGGACGTAAATGAGCTTATCCAGAAAGCTGCAAAGCTGCACGCGAACGGGCTCCTGACAGGTCAGATAGCGGATGAACTGAACGTGTCCCGGGAGACGGCGACCTGGCTGCTCACCCACTCTGCAAAGGGGGAGATGACCGGCGTCCCAAAGGACATTTATGTTGACTGGAGCGGCATTGGGAAAAGCTCATTCAGGCTCAGGTGTCTCTCGGATGCCCTCTCGAATATAATCCTTGAGAGCCTCGAGGACTCGGGGCAGAATGCGGATGTGGTTGTTGGTATTGCACTGAACGGCGTTCCACTGGCTACCCTTGTATCGGCAGAGCTGGGCGCTGAGCTTGCGATATACCATCCCAACAAGCAGCGCTGGGAAGAGGGCGAAAAGGCAAAAAGCCCGCGCGGTACCCTGAGCCAGAACTTCTCAGGCATCGAGGGCAAGGATTGCGTTATCGTGGACGATGTGATAACCACAGGCACGACTATGAACGAAGCCGTTGAAGCTCTTGAAAATTCTGGCGCCAGACCAGCATCCATCGCAGTGCTCGTGGACAAAAAGGGGCTTGAGGACATACTCGGGGTGCCGGTGAAAGCGCTGCTGCGCGTGACCAGGGTTGACAGGGCGGATTAATAATTTTGGGGCGGACAGGAACTGATTTAAGGGTTTGCTGTATTCTAAAGCTCACATGAAAAAGCTCATGGTCATGGGAACGGCTTCGCATGTGGGCAAAAGCGTGATTGTCGCAGCCATGTGCAGGATATTCAGTGATGCAGGCTATAATGTCGCTCCGTTCAAGGCGCAGAACATGAGCCTGAACTCATGGGTGACAGGCGATGGA
>DUGO01000094.1 GCA_013331375.1 Candidatus Methanoperedentaceae archaeon
GGTTTAAAGCGCGGTCTGGTAATCACAAAAGATTTTGAGAAAGTAGAGAATGTTGACGGGATGACTGTAAAATTTATCCCGCTATGGAAGTGGCTCCTGAGGATGTGATTGTATATAAGTTCCTAATTGTTTGAAGATGATAAACAGAACATGGATTGCATACCGGGAATAATTTTTAGAGAAAAAGCGACCAGAAAGAGTAACTCATGCACCTCGCGCGCTCCTGCTCCCGCCAGGGCGGCTGCGGGCGAGCGCTGAGCGGGCGCGCAAGCGCCGTGGCGGCGTTACCTGGGGTTCATCCAGTTAACAACAGTAGGACCATGAATCTCATCAAAATGACCATCATTACCTAAAAGAGCAATAGTTACCTCCGAGATGATTTTTGAAGAATAAGCGACATCAAGCCAAAAAAAGCGTAAGGCGCAGGTCGTACTCTGAGGGCATGATAATCATGCGGGGGACGGGATTTGAACCCGCGTATGCCTTCGCAACAGGATCTTAAGTCTTGTGTTGAATATACCACAAGATTTATCTATGGACGGACTTAACTCTCATGCATGAGGCGTCCGGTCAAATTAACAAAACTCGATGAAGTGAATCAAGAAATTATAGAAAAATACCGGCGCGCCCTGGAACTTGAACAGCTTCGAGAACTCACAATCAACGGATATCTCTGGAAGATTTACACCGCCCTGGAACACATGAAATTCAAGGCGATAGATAAAGTAACAAAAGAGGATATCCAGGAATACATCATCCACCGGCACGAGAATAATAAGCAGCGCACGATCAATGGAGATATCATCGCTCTCCGGAAGTTCTACACCTGGCTTAAGCCCGATAACGATTTCTTCGAGGGTATTAAAGTCAAGCAGCCGAAGAATTACCTCCCTGTTGAACAGCTCATAACGCCTGATGATGTCAAGAAATTGCTTTCAGTATGCAAGAGCCAGCGCGACAGGGCAATTGTGATGGTGCTGTGGGATTCCGGTTGCAGGCTGGACGAGGTCCTGACCAGGAATATCAATCATATCCAGTTTGACGAGCATGGCGCCACAATGATAGTGAAGGGAAAGACCGGAATGCGGTAGGTCCGGTTGATTGATTCACTCCCAGATATCCGGCTCTGGCTCAATCAGCATCCCATGAAAAATAACCCGGACGCGCCGCTGTTCGTTACAGAACGAAGGTACGACCATAAAGAAGGAAAGGTCCTGGGAGTGCGCAGGCTTGACCATAATACAGTCCAGAACCTGCTTAAGAAGCTTGGAAGACTTGCAGGGATGAATAAAAGCATCCATCCACATGCTCTGAGACATGCACGACTTACTTATTTCGTAAAGCAAGGTTTCATGGAATCCGAGCTAAGGATCCTGGCAGGCTGGACAAAAGAGAGCAATATGGCAGCCACCTATGTACACTTAGCTGGCGGTGATGTGGAAAGAAAGCTCTTGATCAAGAATGGCTTTCTGGCAGACAGCGATGAGCTGAAACTCAAGACCCTCAAGCCCGGGAAATGCCCGCGCTGTGCAGCTGATAATCCGGTAGATGCGAAGTACTGCAGCATATGCGGATTGATCATGGACAAGAGTATTGCGCAGGATGTGAACAAGTACACAAATTCAATCCCTGAACTATTCGCCGCCATGCAGAAAGACCCGGAGATCATGAAACAGTTCGCGGGCATGCTGGCGAAAGTAGTTAAGGTGTGACTCAAAACTTTTTTTCATAAAATAGCTCACCATTATGGCGCGCCTCAAAAAACAATTCATATCTTTTAGATATGCCACACTTTTTAAAAATATCATCCACTTTCTTCTTGGCGTCTATAATAATATCATCGAATAACTCAGCCGCCACCACATCTGGATCTGCAGCCCCCCAATTCTTCAGAGTCTTTTCTATATTTATTTTATCAAACCCTTCTTCTTTCTTTTTCTTGCGTCTCAGACCTTTTATCGTTTGTTCTATCGACCAAGCCTTCCAGAGGTGCTTCTTTTTTCCATTCACGAAATAATCGACTATGCGCATTCTTGCCAATGCTTGTTCATTGCCAAACTCTCGATATTGATATGTAGTCCTTTTTCCTGATGCCCTGTTGCCCCTATCTCTATGAATTAAACCCTGTTCCTTAAGATAGTTTAGATATTTATTTACCCTCTGTGGTTTCCAGTCAGGGAATAATCTGGATTGGATCTCTTTAGTAGTCATCGGTCTGTTTTCTTTTTGCAAAAGTTCCCGGATCTCAAAATAGAATGGCCTATTAATGATATCCCATGGCGATTTTATGTTCTTTTTCCGTGACATATATAACATCTTTTTAAACTTAAGTCCGAATAATCTTTAAGTATTAAGTTTAATGTTTATATACCTTCGCATACAATCCTAATTTATGGAACGAACAACGATAGCAATCAGCAAGGTATTGTACTCAAGCTTCCGCGAGTTCGCCGAGAAAAAGCATGGGATGATTCATGGCGCAGTAAAAACCGAAGCTGAAAACGCACTTCGAAAACATATAAAAGAGGGGTGCGGATGATTTTCACACCCAGGCTGGCTCAGATCGCTCAAGACCTTGCGAGAATTCCTGATGATGAGTTGATGCTTTACCCTCCGGTGGAGCGCGCCGTCATCATGACAGTCAAACAACTCATGAAAACTGAAAAGGATTGCCCGATAGCAGTCGGGCTGCAGGATGAGCACGACCATCACCAGATGGGGTAAGCCAGCGGCGAAAAGTGCAGGGTGGCTTTATGACAGAAATTAACACGACGGTTAATAAAAGCCCAAGCCTCGCCGATCAATTTGTCACATCAATGCCGNNGTGGCAAAGGGAAGGCTGCAAGATGATTGATTATGACACGGTTTTCGTAGTTTTCAATGGCTTCAAGATACCGAAGAAATCAGCAATAGTTTATTTAAAATCTTTTGAATCTTTCGGGCTAATCGCGCATAATCAGGTGGGCATTCGCTTCATCCAGGGGGATAAACGTGAATAGAAGTTATTATGTTATTATGTTATTGATTGGTGTAATATATGTACATGTATTACAGTCATTTTTTATCATATTATCTATCCCTAATTCGATTTTCCCCAAGATGTTCGATGTAATACGAACAAAAAAATGTATTACAAAATATCAATTTTCGTTACGAATCCTGTATTACAATTTTGAATTTGTATTACAACACTGGGGGAATCTTTATAGGTAACACGACAGTTCGAGCGCCAGACGTTCTCCTGGAGGGCGCCAAAGCCAAGGGCATCAACATGTCCGCCGTTTTCAGGAATGCCCTTGAGGCAGCATTAGAACTCAAAACCTTAAAAAAAGTAGAACTTCTGGAAAGGAAGGCAAAGCTGCTCCTGGAGGCTCAAAAATTGCAAGCTGAACGTGGCTTAATAGACCTCGAATTAACCGAAATAGAATCCCAGGAACACCAGCTCGCTGAGCAGGCTGAGATAGAAAAGAATCGCCCAAAGATCCTTTCTGCATTACTCAAGAACCGATGGGAAGAGTGGAACCGTTGGAATAGAGATCACGCGGTTAAAGCAGGAAGGTTCAAAGATGTAACTGAATTAAAATTATGGGTCGAGGAATATCAAAAAAACCCTGAAAGTGACAAGGAAGGTGCGCGCCCGGAAACTAATTCTGGTCCTCAGCCGTTAACAGGTACTTGTGTCTGTGGATACCCTTTGAACGGCGACGGTGTGCAAGGACCTGCAGGGACAGGCAAATGGCATGATCTCTGTTTGCAAGGGTTTCAGTGCGTAAATGAGTTCTGCCATGGACAGCAAGATCCAGACAACGAGCATTTGCGTAATATCGTAGATTTAGTGCTTTCCGAGGATAAATTCGCCGAGCTTGAAGAGGCGCAGGTCAAAGCGATATCGGCATTCTACTTCAAGCAGGGAGCTCCACCATGAGATGCACATCCGAACCAGGAATGAACCAGACATGGTAACGAACCAGATAATAAAGCTGAACCTTGAACCAAGATTAGCAGCCTTAAAAACGGAAGGCAAAACCGAAAGGCAAATCGCGGATATTCTCAGTAAGGAATCGAACCAGAAAGTCACAAAATCATCAGTTCACCGATACCTTGCCTCTCATGACCAGCTGTGCCGGGAAGTTGTAGAAAAGAACAACAAACTCAAAGCAAAGGTCATTGAGCTGGAGCTGGATACGGTCCAGGCGCGCCAGGAACTCATCGATAAGATCCGCCAGCTCGGGGAGAAGGCGGAACAGGATGGCGACCTGAAAACCGCGCTTTATGCCCTGGATAAAGCCATAGCTGCTTTAGATTCACTTGATAAGCGCCTGGGAAGGTTCACAGCACAACCCGAGGTTCAGGTAAATGTTCAGAGCATCCAGGTAAACCGGCAGTTCAACGAGTTCATGAAAATAGTTCTGGAGGAGGTGGACCTTGACGGAAGAGCCAGTATCGTATCCAAGCTCAAACAAGCAGCTCTGTGTTAAAGCTCTGTGCCTGCTGGACCCGGATTATTTCCTGGGAAATATTCTGGGCTACCAGGTGGAACCACATCACCGGGCTATCCATGAGCATATCACCAGGACTAAGAAAACCCTGGACCTCGCGCCGCGCGGCTTCGGTAAAAGCACCATTGGAGATATCGGCTATTGCCTCTGGAAGATAGCACAGAACCGGAACGTCAGGATCTTGATAGTCAGCAATACCCAGGGGCAGGCGGAAGCCTTTCTGCGCGAGATCAAGGCGCATCTGGAAGGCAATACCAGGCTGATAGAGTTATTCGGAAGGTTCAGCTCTGATAAATGGACTGAAAGTGAGCTCTCAGTAGCCGGCAGGACCATCACATCAAAGGAAGCCACGCTGACAGCCCTGGGCGCGTCAGGCAGCGTGATCACCAAACACTTTGACGTGATCATTGCCGACGATATCGTGGACTTTGAGAACGCGCGTACAGAGCTGCAGAGAAAGAAACTCAGCGAGTGGTATAGGACCGCCCTGTTGCCCACGTTAGAACCTCATGGCGAGCTCCACGTTATAGGTACGCGATATCATCCAAACGACCTCTATCAAGAGCTCATTGACAGCCTGCAGTATAGCGCCCAGGTCGAGCGCGCCATCCGGGACAATCAAAGCCTGTGGCCTGCCAAGTTCTCAATCGAGGGCCTGCTGCAAAAGAAGGCTGAGCTCGGCAGTATCATCTTCGACTTGCAGTATCAGAACAATATCACCCTAGCAAAGCAGGGGCGTATTTTCCGATATGAGTGGATGCAATTTTATGATGTACCTCCACAGGGTATCAAGATATATCAGGGTTGTGACCTGGCAATAAGTGAAAAAGAGACGGCTGATTATTTCGTGCTAATGACAATCGGAGCCGACCTTAACGGGAACATCTATGTTCTTGACATATATCGCGAAAGGCTGAGTTTCAAGGCTCAGCAGGAGATTGTCAGACTTAAAGCCCAGCAGTGGCAGCCTGTAGCCATCGGCATTGAAATCAATCAGTATCAAAAGGCATTAGCCCAGGAGCTCATCAGAACCACAAGCCTGCCGATAAAAGAGCTGCAAACGGTAAAAGATAAAGTGGCGCGAGCTCAGAGGCGCAGCGCTCTATTCGAGAACAAGAAGGTGTATCTGCGCAGAGACATGACCACCCTGGTAGATGAACTTTGCCTGTTCCCGGATGCTGCGCACGATGACCTTTTCGATGCATTTGATTTTGCTGTAACCGTGAACGAACGGGCAAACATACCGTCGCAGGTCCCGAACTTCACAAGTATCAGCTATGGCGCAGGCGGGGGGTTAGGTGTCTATTGACATTTCATTGGAAAATCAGTCGAGGCATCACATTTCAGAAAGCCTTACCGCAAAAGAAGGAGTAGGATAGAAGTGAAAGGCTTGAGCTATACCGGGGTAGAGTGGGTCATAGGACCCAAGAAAGGTAAAGGCTACTCATGGAATCCGGTCACAGGCTGCAGGCACCGATGTCCGTACTGTTATGCCGAGAAGATAGCGAATACCCGGCTCAAAGGCAGATGCGGCTATCCAGCAATAGATGCATTCGAACCAGCGTTCCATCAGGACAAGCTGCTGGCGCCCATGAGCCGGAGTAAGCCCGGCGGCATATTCGTGTGCGACATGGCGGACTTATTCGGCGAGTGGGTTCCGCCTGAGTGGATAATAGAAGTTCTCGGCGTCATGGCAAAGACCCCGCAGCATGTGTATTATCTGCTCACAAAAAATCCAGGTAGGTACGAAGAGTTCATAGACTACATCCCGCAGAACGGNNACACCTGCCACGCATATCAAAGGATCACAGAGCTGCGGGAAATTAAGACGAGGATGTGGTGCGAGCGCAGCTATACGCCAAAAATCTACCTGAGCATAGAACCAATGCTGACGCCAATGAAAGGAATCCAGCTCGGTATGATTGATTGGGTCATCATAGGCGGGCTATCCAAATCCACATATCGCGCCCCGGGTTATGAGACCGAACTCCCGCCGCCAAAGCTGGAATGGGTAACAGAGCTGCGGAAAGAATGCAGCTATCGAGTGATTCCGATATTCGAGAAGGACAACCTCCGGATAGGCAGCGTCCGAATAAAGGAGCACCCGCCGCTCAAGCATCATATATAACTCATAGTCATTCAAATGACAAAATAAAATTACGAGGAATGAAAAAATATGAATGAAATGGATTGTGTGCGAAAACGCATACGGAACGAAATCGATGAGCTTTTGAGAACCGCGCGCGAGGAACGCGAGGTTGATACGCAGCTTGCGACCCTGTGCCCGGCGGGCGTGGATATCGTAGAGG
>DUGO01000096.1 GCA_013331375.1 Candidatus Methanoperedentaceae archaeon
AAAAATTACGGCATGAGGGACTCCGGTATTGACCGCACTTACCCTGTGACCGTGCAGCTCCACTTCAATGAACTCGCCCTCGCCGAGCGCAGGGATATCCTTCCTGGTAAAAAGTGGCTTTCCCATATTGACCTTTACCCAGACGCCGTTCCTTGGCGTAATCACAACCCCGAGTATCCCGGCATCGGTTTCAACGGCACAGGCACCTTCGCCCACGTACCCGGCATCGAATGCGTGCTTTGCGAGGCAGCGTATGCCGTTCCCGCACATCTCAGCCCGTGAGCCGTCGGCATTGAATATCTCCATGGCTATGTCGGCTGACCCCGACTGCCCCAGGAACAGCACGCCGTCGGCACCGATACCGAAGTGCCTGTCGCAGAAGCGCCGGGCAAAGGCTGCCTTCTCACTGGCGGGTATGACTTTTTCCCTGAATTCGTCTATGAGAATGAAATCGTTGCCATTGCCGTGCATCTTTGTGAAAGCAATCTCGCTCACTTCTTTTCCCTCGACGCAGGATGTTCGCGCTTCAGGGCTGCGGATATCATCGTGAATGCGTTCTTCACCACCATGTACGTCCCCCCCACGATGAGCACTGCGGTTGCAGGAACGCTTAGTGTTGCCACTGATATGCCAGCTCCGACAAGCAGCGCAGTATCGTGGTTCATGAGGAAGCTTGCTACCTTTTCAAGAGTGGAAGGCTCTATATCAACCGAGTCAGTCTCGAGAACGATGTTGCCCTTCTGGAATACTTTTATCCAGCCTGATTCCTCGGATACCAGTACCGCTGTCGCAGCCTGGTCATATGATGTGAAGCCCTTGGCAGCGGCATGCCGGGTCCCGAAGCCGAGCATGGTCTCTGATTTCAGCACCCTCGAGCCGTAAGCGACGAGCTCACCCTCCTGTGTCAATATGACCGCGCCGTCAAGCGATGCCAGCTTCTCGATGACCGCATCCATTCCCTTGTCAAGCAGGCTTCCTGTAAACTTTATCTGGGGATAGTGCTGCACGAAATTGCCGCGCAGCTTGGCGCGGTCTGATAAAATGAACAGCGCCCCGACCTTATCTTTTGCAAGTTTCTTCGATATTTCGAGTATTACCCGCATTACCTCAGGGCGGGAGATATCTGTTTTTTCGACTTCTGTCATTAGATTCCTGTAAGACCGTGCAAAGATTATACTTTACGGTTGGGAAATACAGGAAATACCTCATTATATCAGAAAGGTACATTACATAGTTCAACAATATTAATGTCACCACTAAAAAAAGGAAAGGTGACCCTATGGTAGCAAACAAAGAGCAGTTCTTGGAGCGCATAGATACAGGCATACCCGGATTCGACGAGATGCTTGGCGGCGGTTTCTACAAAGGCACGATAAATGTAGTCACCGGTGAGACCGGTACTGGTAAGACCATATTCGGATCGCAGTACCTGGGAAGCGGCTTGCAGAAAGGCGAAAAGGGTATGTGCATTGTGACATCAGAGATGTCTGACTTTGTCAAGAAGGAGATGTACACATCGTTCGGCTGGGATTTCTGGAAGCTTGAGGAATCGGGCGACCTTGTGTTCGTGGATGTGACCGACCCGGAACTGCGCCTGCAGAAAGCGGTGGAGCTCGCGCCAATGGAGCTCATAAAAAGCTTCAGGAAGCTCATTGACCGCAAGATAGGGGAAGAAAAGCCGCGCAGGGTATTCATCGACTCAATCGAGGCGCTGTTCCTCGCAATAGAGTCCAAGTACAGGCTGCGCACCATAGTGGATGACATGTTCGACGTGCTGCGGGGTCACGGGGTAACTGTTGTTGTGAGTTCAGGCACCATGTTCGGGATATCCGAAGCAGTTGAGTACGGGGCTGACTCCGTGACGCGGCTTGGCAGGATGATAGCTGGGAACAACCTCCAGCGCACTATCTATGTCGCAAAACTGCGGGGCTCCAATACCAGCAACGAGATACGCGTGCTCAACATATCGAACAAGGGACTGAGCGTGCTGAAGCAGTCACCCTATCTCGGCTCAACTGGGTGACAGCACCCTTTTTTCTAACTGAAATCCGGCGCCGGGAACCCGGAAGGGAGTTAAGAAGCTGAATGAATCGCCGATTTCGCGGCTATACCATAGTCCAGTCCAGGATTTCCCCGTCGAGCGTCATCAGCACTATCTTCTGCTTCCTCTCGGGAAGCTCCACTGGCAGGTCCTCGTACCCTATATACATCTCATCATTGATGTTGATTTCAGGCGTGAGCCTGACCTTGCCAAAAAAGTATTTTTTTGCGGTCTTCGTGTCCTGGACAATGACATTCCTCCACGCCTTGGCATCTGCCAGATGCATTACCACGCATTTCCTCTTTACCTTTTTAAGCTGTTTCATGACGGGTGTGGATTTTGATGGCTGCCCTTCTGACGTCTCCATGTGATGCTCACCTCTTGAATGCGCATACTATCCGCTTCACGTTTAAAAACCTAACGCAAAAGGTGCAGGATGAACCGCGCCAGTGATTCGCTCTTTTCACGCGTATCCATGAGCGTATCCGCTGCAACGACCTCAAAGCCGCCTGATGGCACGATGGTATCGCGCTCATCTATGACGAGAACATCGAGTATGTCATCATAGCACTGAGCCACGCCTCCTGATGATACCTCAAATCCCATCGCACGCAAGAGCTTCCCGGCAGGACCGCTCACCGGGGCGCTGCCTATCATTGGACTGACAGCTATCACGCGCTTGTCTCTGAGGGCTTCCCGCACCCCGCGCATTGAGAGTATGGGACCTATGCTGGATATCGGGTTGCTCGGTCCTATCACTACCGTATCCTCATGCTCAATCGCGTCGAGCACCTCCTCACCCGGCTCGTCCGCGCCCCTCTGTAAAACGCCGAGCACCTCGGCTTCACCGCGGTTGCCAACCCAGAAATCCTGGAAGTGCACGTCCCCGTCAGGAGTCCTTATTATGGTCTCGACATGCCCGTCTGACATGGGGAGTATGCGTGCGGAAATCCCGAACCTCGCTGCGATATCCCGAGTTGCCCCTGTGAGAGACATGCCGCCTGAAATAAGAGCCGTCCGGAGAAGGTGCGTTGCTCGGTCGCGGTCTCCTATGGCAAGCAGCTCGGTAGCGCCTGCATCCTTCATCGCATTATGGGTGTGGAACGTGTCTCCCCGGATGCCCCACCACCTGTCCTCGTCAAGTATGCCAGCAAACAGGTAAAGTACTGTGTCTATATCCGGGCACACAAGCCCTCCCGAAATGGTGATGTCTTCAGCGGTGTTCACGATGACAGTGAGCTCATCGTCCATGACAAAGCGGCGCAGCCCCCTGAGCAGCTTTGGCGTGCCCGTGCCACCCGAAAGGATAATCATTTCAATACCTCGTCCATGCTACCGCTCCGGAATCCCTCAAGGTCGAGGGTGATGTACCGAAAGCCGAGCTCCCTGAGCTTCTTTGCTGCAGCTTCCCTCTTATCAAGGAATGCCTCCATCTCTTCCGGGGCAAGCTCAATTCGTGCGATGCCGCCGTGGTCGCGCACACGCACAACCGTGAATCCCATGGACTTTATGTAATGCTCAGCCTCTGAGACGCGTGCGAGCCGCTCTTCAGATATCCTGTCGCCGTAGGGGAACCTTGATGCGAGGCATGCCATTGACGGCTTTTCAGCATTGGGTAGCCCGAGCAGCCGTGCCATCGCGCGCACCTCGCCCTTGGTCACGCCGGCGTCTGCAAGCGGGGTGAGCACGCCCTCCTCAACCGATGCAGCATGCCCGGGTCTGTGCCCGAGAAGGTCTGATGCATTCGTACCGTCTGCTATGGTGTTTATACCATGCTTTTTTGCGATTTTCCTGAGTTCCCTGAACAGCCCCCTCTTGCACAGGTAGCACCGCTCGGGCGGGTTGTCTGCGAACCCCTCCTCGCCGAGCTCATCATAATCAGCGACCACGTGCCTGATACCTATCTGTGCCGCTACCTCGCGGGCGCACTCAAGCTCGCCCGCAGCCAGCGTCCTTGAGTTGGCTGTCACCGCAATCGCCCTGTCGCCGAGGGAGGAAAACGCGAGGGCTGCGAGCACGGAGCTGNNGTCCACGCCGCCTGAGAACGCCACAAGAACGCTCCCCCGGCTTTTGAGCTCGCGGGTTATGCGTCCCATTTTTTCCTGTATGCCTGTATCCATGAGAGCACCAGTCTAAATTCAGTTCGAGTTGCTGAGGAGATATATGCTTATGACCGCGAGTACGATGCCGATGCCTGCACGGATATTGAGCTCCTCCTTTAGTACCACGACCCCGAGGAACACGGCGACCATCACGCTCATGTTGACTACGGGCGCGAGCCGTGAGAGAGGCGCCTGCTGCGTGGCAAGGAAGAACAGGATTGTGGCGAGCGCAGCCGTAATACCTCCCGCAATCCCGTATTT
>DUGO01000092.1 GCA_013331375.1 Candidatus Methanoperedentaceae archaeon
TACCTGAACACAGCCAGTTTAGCTTCTTTCAATATGTTCTCGCCTCCGGTCTGAACCGGGTTATCCTGATAGGCTCATAGTCAGCATGCGTGGTTCCATTTTTCATGGTCAATATCGTATGCCTCAGCCAGTTCGTGTCATCACGCAACGGGTGATCGGTCCTGAAGTGGCTTCCCCTGCTTTCCCTGCGCAGGAGTGCGCCGAACGCTATCATCTCAGCATTATCCAGCAGAAATCCAAGTTCTATAGCCTGCATCAGCTCTGTGTTGAATATCCTGCACTCATCTCTGACCCCGATGTTTGCGTATTTCGCTTTCAGTTCTCTGATAGCTTTCAGAGCTTTAGTTAGATCTGCATCATTTCTGAAAATCCCCACCATATTCCACATGACTTTCTGCAGTTCTTTTTTTATCTCTGCTTCATGCTCATCTCCGCCCGTGAAAAGAGCATTGATGCTGCTCAATTCTCTTTCAATGATCGCCTTTGGAATTCGAGCCAATTCTTTCCTGCGTATGTACCCAAGTGCTGCTGCTCCTGCGATCTTCCCGAATACCAGAGTCTCAGCCAGAGAGTTCCCACCCAGCCTGTTGGCTCCATGCACAGAAACACATGCACATTCCCCGCAGGCAAACAATCCCCGTATCGTGCTATCTGCGGAGTTCCCGGTTCTTATCCCTCCCATGGTGTAGTGCTGGGCAGGCTGCACAGGCAGGCATTCTTCTGCAGCATCCATGTTTGCAAAATCCCTGGCAAGCTTATAGACCTGCGGAAGCTTCTGGCTCAATATATCCTTTCCAAGCATTCTCAGGTCAAGCTCAACGAACTCCCTTCCTTTTTCCCCCAGTCCTCGACCTTCATTTATTTCAGTCTGGATGCTCCTCACAACTATGTCGCGTGGGGCAAGCTCTTTCATCGCAGGCGCATATCTTTCCATGAATCTCTCGTGCACAGCGTTCAGCAGCACGCCGCCCTCGCCCCTGGCAGCCTCTGAGATAAGAATATTGGTTCCGACAAGTGTTGTGGGATGGAACTGGACGAACTCCATGTCGCATACCGCAGCTCCAGCTCTGTATGCCATCGCTATGCCATCGCCTGTGCTCTGGTGTGAGTTCGTGGTTCGCTCATACACTCTCCCGCAGCCGCCTGTAGCGACTATGACGGCTTTTGACCTGAAGTATGCTGCTTCGCCGTTTTTCAGATTTATCGCGATCATGCCTCTGCATATATCATCTTCAACGATCAGTGATGTAGCGAGCCATTCCTCATAGAATCTGACATTGTTTTTCATGAGTTCCCCGTATAATGTGTTCATGAGCTCGTGCCCGGTAGCATCACCTGCATAGCATGTTCTTGGAAAGCTGCCACCGCCAAATGGTCTCTGCGCAAGCCTGCCATCAGGTAACCTGTCGAATATCGCGCCATACGAATCAATTTCAAGAATCCCTGTCATTGCATTTTTGCAGAGTATCTCAACGGAGTCCTGGTCAGCGAGATAATCCGAGCCCTTGACTGTATCAAAGGCGTGCTTCTCCCAGTCGTCAGGAGCCACATTCCCGAGGGGCGCATTTACGCCGCCCTGCGCTGCGACTGAATGCGAGCGCAGTGGATGCACCTTTGAGAGCACAGCGGTATCAGAGTATCTGGACGCTTCAAGAGCAGCCATCTGACCTGCGAGCCCGGCTCCGATGACGAGTATTTCATGCGTGATGATGTCCACATCTACCCCGGACATTATTCCTCATATTTCAATACCAACTCAAGCATTTATTAACCTGTCTGTACAGAGTCTGTGATGAACATGACTGAAATGAAAGACCAGGTCGTAGAGGCAGTGCTTCCTGACAGGAACAGGCAATTGTTCAGGGCATTTCATATTGCAGAGGCTGAGGTGATAGTGGACATCTATGAGAACGGTCATTATGCCCAGCTGGAATTGAAAAGCGGTGAGACCCTGCTGGATGTTGGCGCGCATATTGGCGCTTTTACGTTGAGAGCTGCAAAGCAGGTGGGAGTCGGGGGTAAGATCGTGGCATTTGAACCTGAGCCCGGGAACTTCAAATTGCTGCAAAAGAACATTGAAATTAACAGGTATTCAAATGTTATACCTACTATTGTTAAAAATAGGGCAGCAATTACCCACTTTATTTTATGTAAAATATCGGCTATTAGCTGCCACAAACTGACCATATCCGATTCCCTCAAAGCACTATTTTCCTCAATATCATTTTAATTTTTGCCTCACAGGAAGTGTATCGCCCTTTGCAATAGAAGTTTTAGGAATTGTTACCATTGCAAATGTCCCGGTCTGATTTTATGCCTGATTGTCCGTGATGTACGGAATGCACATATACTTTAAATAAAGGTTGCGATTTGTTTCGCTCCAAAAATTGGTGGTTTTAAACATTTTGTATATGCTTATAATATATAAGGTCTGAATCTCAACATAGTCTGCCTATTTACATATAAGCTTTTTAGATAAAAATTTTGATTTTGATTACTATACCCC
>DUGO01000137.1:0-700 GCA_013331375.1 Candidatus Methanoperedentaceae archaeon
GCCTATCGCAAGGCTGTGCGCAACCGTCTCGTAGTTCCGCACAGGCACCACGTCGCTGTCAGTCTGCACGGCTGTGGATATCGGCGAGCAGTTGAGCGGCTGCGAGCCTGATATCTTTACGTCTGCGCTGTCCACAAGCCCCACGCGCACAAGCTCCCTGAACCCGCGTGATATCGCACACAGGAGAGCGCCGCTTGCCATTGGTACCACGACGTGGTCAGGCACCTCCCAGCCGAGCTGCTCAGCAGTCTCGAAGGCGATGGTCTTCGAGCCTTCGGTGTAATACGGTCTGATATTGATATTGACGAATGCCCAGTCAGGGTTCGAGTCCGCTACCTCGCTCGCAAGCCTGTTGGCATCATCATACGTGCCGTCCACTGCTATGACGTTGGGACCGTATGCAAGCATCTGCACGATTTTTCCCATCTCGATAGTGCTCGGTATGAATATGTATGCCGGAAGCCCTATCTTCGCGGCGTGGGCTCCCACAGAGGCTGCGAGGTTGCCTGTGCTGGCGCAGCCCACTGCCCTGACCTTGAACTCAAGAGCCTTTGAAATTGCAACAGATGTGACGCGGTCCTTGAACGAATACGTCGGATTCACGGACTCGTCAAGAATGTACAGCTCACGCAGACCAATGGCATCTCCTAGCCGTCTTGCCCTGTGCAGCGTGTTGAACCCTGCGCCGAGGTCTACCCGC
>DUGO01000137.1:705-7719 GCA_013331375.1 Candidatus Methanoperedentaceae archaeon
AGGTCTGCGTATCTCCAGATGGATTTGGGACCGTTCGCTATCTTTTCCCTGCTGACCTGCTCATGTACCTGGTCCCAGTCGTAGTTCACCTCAAGCGGACCGAAGCACTCCTGGCACGTGTTCTGCATAGCTGGCGGGTACTGCGCACCGCACTCTCTGCACTTGAGTCCAATTACCCGGCTCATCGCATCACCATCCTCTGATATGACATTACCCTATATAATATTTGCCATGAGGCTAAATAACTGGTAGTAATACGCGCGTCTTAATGTACAACGCTTATATACTTTTTTCGCCTATATGATATTGCCGCAGAGGCAACATAAGGAGAAATCAGAATGGACGTACATATGAGGGATCGTCTTTTACATCACTGAATCGCTGAGGAACAAACATATCACTGTTTTTGACACGACCCTTCGAGATGGTGAGCAGACTCCCGGTGTATCTCTCATACCCGAGCAGAAGCTGTCTGTAGCAGCACAGCTCAGCAAGCTGGGTGTGGATATCATCGAGGCAGGCTTCCCGTCATCTTCAGAAGGCGAGAAAAAGGCTGTGAGGGACATCGCGCAATCAGGTCTTGACTCGGATGTGTGCGGTCTTGCACGTGTGGTCATTGCTGACATAGACGCCTGCCTCGACTGCGACGTGGATATGGTGCACACATTTATCCCGACATCCGAGATACAGCGCACGTACACCATCAAGAAGAGCAAGGAAGAGGTGCTCCAGATGGCGGTAAATGCAGTTTCGCACATCAAGGACCACGGCGTAAAATGCATGTTCTCTGCCATGGACGCAACGCGCACCGACATCGAGTTCCTGCGGAATATCAACAAAGCCGTTGAGGATGCGGGCTGCGATGTGGTGAACGTGCCTGATACCGTTGGCGTTTTCGTGCCGTCCGCGATGGTAAGGCTGATAAGTGACATCAGCGAAGTGCTCACCATACCCATAGACGTGCACTGCCACAACGACTTCGGGCTTGCAGTGGCGAACACGCTCGCGGCTGTGGAGGGCGGGGCGCGCCAGGTGCAGGTCACGATTAACGGGCTTGGCGAGCGCGCAGGCAACGCAGACCTTTCTGAGACTGTGATGTCGCTGCATTCGATTTACGGCCCGAAGACCAATATCAGGACGAAATACATCCTGGAAACTTCGAAACTCGTGGAGAGGTTCACGGGCGTGAAGATGCCGCCAACGATGCCGATAGTGGGAGATAACGCATTTGCGCATGAGAGCGGTATCCATACGCACGGAGTGCTCACAAAGACCGAGACGTTCGAGCCCGGCATCATGACACCTGAAATGGTTGGGCACAGGCGGAGAATCGTCATCGGCAAGCATGCAGGTCGTCATGCTGTGAAGCAGGCGCTCGAACATGCCGGATATGCTGTGAACGATGAGCAGCTCGGCGAGATCATGCGGCGCGTGAAGGACATCGGAGACAAGGGCAAGCGCGTGACTGATGCCGACCTGTTCGCGATAACGGATGCGCTTCTCGGTCAGGTGTCAAAGAAGGAGCTTGCGTTCGACCTGAAGGAAGTCTCGGTCATGACCGGGAACATCATCACTCCCACGGCTGCGGTGAAAGCCTGCTTCAGGGGCAGCGAGCGCATTGCAGCGCAGACCGGCGTCGGACCTGTGGATGCTGCCATGAAGGCAGTGCAAAGTATCCTTGGCGAGGAATCCAGGATAAAGCTGCGCGAGTTCAGGATAGATGCCATCTCAGGCGGCTCGGATGCTCTTGCTGAGGTAAGCGTGGGCGTCGAGGATGAGCAGGGCAGGATGGTCTCTGCGAAAGCTGCGCGGGAAGATATCGCGATGGCGTCGGTTGAAGCGCTTGTCACCGCAATAAACAGGCTTCTCGCAATGAAATGATGCGGAATTGGCAGGGTGCTGAACTGAGGGTGTGGCTGGCTATCCTCTGACCACACTCACATGCACCTTCCTGCTTCTCGGTCCGTCAAGCTCGACAAAGAATACGCGCTGCCATGTGCCGAGCAGCAGGCTGCCTTTTTCTATGGGGACTGTGACGCTTGAGTTCAACAGCACTGCCTGAAGATGGGCGTGTGCGTTATTGTCTATCCTGTCGTGCGCATAGCCGCCGCCCTCGGGCACAAGCCTCCGGAGCATGGCGAGGATGTCGCTTACAAGCCCGCTCTCGTTCTCATTGATGATAATGCCAGAGGTGGTATGCCGCGTTGAGATGATGCATATCCCTTTATCTGCCCCGCTGTCCCTGACAATCGAGCTCACATCTTCGGTGATGTCCACAAGCTCACTTTTGTGCGAGGTCCGCAGCCCAATCATCAGTACATTTCCCCGCCCGGCGGAGGCATGGGCGGCATCTTCTCCTTGCCTGCGGATATGACGTCGTCTATGCGCAGTATCATCGTTGCGGCATCAACTGCGGATGTGACAGCCTGCGTCTTGACCCTGAGCGGCTCGATGACGCCAAGAGCCAGCATATCCACCACGTCTCCTGAGTACACATCAAGCCCCACGTTCCTGTCGCCCTTCTCATGCCTGCTGCGAATCTCGATTAGCGTGTCCACGGGGTCAAGACCAGCATTCTCCGCGAGCGTTCGGGGTACTATCNNATTTTCAGCAAGAGTTAGGGGTACTATCTCAATCGCCTCAGCGAATTTCCCGACAGCAAGCTGCTCCCTCCCTTTCATTGCAGCCCCATACTCTCGGATCCGCAGCGAGAGCTCGACTTCAGGCGCCCCGCCTCCAGGCACGTACTTCCCATCCTCTATCGCGCACTGTGTGACACGGATTGCATCCGTGATGGTATTCTCAAGGCTCTTTATTACGTGCCCGCTGCCCCCGCGAAGGAGAATGGAGACCGCCTTCGGGTCCGGGCAACCGGTGATGAACGTCAGCTTCTTCTCCCCGAGCTTTCTCTCCTCGACAGCATCCGCGCGTCCGATATCTGTCTCGCTGAACGCATCAAGGCTCGTGACTACCCGTGCCCCCGTGGCTTTGGCTATCTTCTTGCTGTCCTTATCGCTCACGTTCTTCACTGCAAAGACACCGGCTTTTGACAGATAGTACACAGCAAGGTCGTCCATGCCTTTCTGGCAGAAGACGACATTGGCTCCGCTTGAGACTATCTTATTCACCTTGTCTTTCTGCATCTTTTCTTCCTGGTCGAGGAACGCCTGCATCTGCTCGGGACTACGTATCCTGATTTCAGCCTTCGTCTCGGTCTTTTTGACCTCAAGAGCCTCATTGAGCACAAGTATTTTCGCGTCTTTCACTTTTTTCGGCATACCCGTATGGGCTCNNTGCGCATTTTTCCACTTTGATGTCGTCAGTGCTGACCTCTCCGGTCTTTTCGTCCATGACAAGCCTGACCGCGTCCACTGCCAGACCTGCGACCTTTTCTTTTGAGAACTCAGCCGACTTGCCTGATATTGCAGTGGCTGCAAGCTTCAGCAGCAAATCGCTGTCATCCGGGGTTACGGGCAGCGCGAATGAGCCCAGCACCTCACGCGCCTTCTTTGCGGCAAGCCTGTAGCCGTTCGCGATAATCGTGGAATGTACATCCTGCTCGAGAAGCTCTTCAGCCTGCTTGAGCAGCTCGCCTGCGAGCACGGCTGCGNNTTGTCCATGCCCTTTGGTCCAAGGGTTGTTCGCACTGCGGATGCCACTGCCTTTGCGGCAGCTATGTTCATCGACTGGGCATCCTTCCCCCTTGTCCGGGCTGTGCCCTCTTTCAGAATCAATATCGGTACACCGTATCCCGGTGCGGTCTTTCCGGTCGCATCAGCCATTTCAACCACTCCTTTCAAGTTTTATTGATAAGAGAATAATCCTTATTCTGATAAATCATTTACGGTTTTGTGCATGGAGTGCGTTCCGGCGCCTTAATGGTTGTCCCATTTATCTGGCAATAATTGACATGGAATGTGACCCCCTTCACATTCCATTTGAGGTGGTTGTTCGATATCCTCTTCACGACGAACGGTATTTAAGCTTCGTAAATGGGTAATTCAAGCTATCTATACTCCGGAAAAAGTATCATTCGGGACAGATTTGCCGCAATTGTTCTGTTTCTGTAATCATTGAAGCAATCGGTGCCTGTTCCTCTGCTATTTTATATGCGCCTGCCAATGTGCATTCGCCTTCAAAGGCTGGTGAATAACATGGAAATAAGAAGGAATCGCCTTTGCTGTTATCGGATTTGATAACACGGATAAGAATCGGATACGAGCGCCGACTGAGGAGTACCTGCGGATTTTGGATTTCCTGAAATCCCAGACACCGATTTTGAAGGATTCGAGGTGGAATTGATGAGAGCGAAACTTATTGCAATTCTTATAATTGCTGTATTGACCGGTGCTGCATTATCAGGATGCACCGAAAAGACTGAGTCTGGGGCGCAGACACCCACACCTGGTGGGGGCACGCCCGCTGTACAGGAGCTTGAGGGAACTATAACCTTATCAGGCGCATGGGCTCTGTACCCGATGGCAGTGCGCTGGGGCGAAGAGTTCCAGAAGCTGCACCCTAAAGTCAAGGTTGAGGTATCTGCAGGCGGAGCTGGAAAGGGCATGGCTGATGCCCTGGGCGGGCTCGTGGACATAGGCATGGTCTCGAGGGACGTTGACCCATCCGAGACCGCGAAGGGCGCATATCCCATTGCAGTGACCAAGGACGCTGTCGTGCCGACCATCAATGCGAATAATCCTGTGCTTAGCGATATTCAGAGCAAGGGTGTGAAGAAAAAGACCTTCATAGACATATACATCAACGGCACTGTGAAGACATGGGGCGAGGTCGTTGGCAAGCCTGATGTAAAAGATGAGATTCACGTATATACACGGAGCGATGCTGCAGGGGCGCCAGAAATCTGGGCGAAGTACCTGGGCAAGAAACAGGAGAACCTGAAGGGTGTGGCGGTTTATGGCGATCCGGGATTGCTCAAGTCTGTGCAGGATGACCGTCTTGCCATAGGCTTTAACAATTACAACTATGCCTTCGACATGAAGACGGGATTGCCCGTGCAGAATGTCAAGGTCGTCCCGTTCGACGTGAACGAGAACGGCGTAATAGACCCGGATGAGGACATATCCACAAAGGATAAGACAGTGGCTGCGATAAAGAAAGGAGTATTCCCTCATCCGCCTGCAAGAGTCGAGCTGTTCGTGACCAAGGGCAAACCTACAGGGTTAAAAGCCGAGTTCATAAAATGGGTGCTCACTGACGGGCAGAAGTTCGTGGACGAGGTGGGATACATCGAGCTGCCCAGAGAACGATTGGATGACGAGCTCAAGAAAGTGAGCTAACAGGAGGAATATGAATGACTTCGATAGACTGGTCATCGCTGTGGAAAAAGGAGGACTGGCTGGCAGTATGGATAGGTTTTCTCATACTGCTTCTGGTCGCTACCAGGGTGATAACTTCGATACCGTGGAAATTCCCGAAGGAATGGATACCGATATAAGGTGAGAGTATGTCAGGAGAATTGCAGACTTCGGATAAAGTGAAATACTTCATACTGGCTTTACTGCCTGTACTTGTGCTTTCAGTCCTGTCAGTATGGCTGTCCCAGTGGACGCCTTTCAAGGTGTATGGTCTGGAATACGTCTTCTGGGCTATTATACTTGGTCTTCTTGTGAGCAACATAATCGGGTTTCCCGAGAAGCTGAAATCCGGGCTCAGGACCGAGGCGTTCATCAAGATAGGGCTGGTGCTGCTCGGGGCTGAAATCGTTATAGGCAAGGTACTTGCGATAGGGGTCTCCGGCTTAATCCAGGCTCTCGTTGTAATAACGGCTGTATGGTATTTCGCCTACTTCCTGTCGCAGAGGTTCGGGCTGTCAAAGTCATTCTCAAGCGTGCTGGCTTCTGCGGTATCCATATGCGGGGTCTCCGCGGCTATAGCAGNNCCCCAGAAGCTTGGCTTGAATAAGTCATTTTCAAGCGTGCTTGCTTCAGGCGTATCCATTTGCGGAGTCTCGGCGGCTATAGCAGCAGGAGGCGCGGTCAAGGGAGACAAGAAGGAGATAGCGTACGTGATATCGATAGTGGTCCTGGTAGCGATACCAATGCTGCTCGGGATGCCGTTCATTGCACGGTCGATTGGGCTGTCTCCGGATATAGCAGGAGCATGGATAGGCGGGACGATAGATACGACTCCGGCAGTGGTTGCTGCCGGAGAGCTTACCTATCCAGAAGACATATACGGCAAAGATGCAGCCAAGACGACCCTGTCAGTTGCATCTGTCGTCAAGCTGTCCCAGAATGCGCTCATAGGCATTGTAGCCTTCCTGCTTGCGCTCTACTGGACGTTGAGAGTTGAGAAGAGCCCTGGGGATAAACCCGGCATACTTGAGATATGGTACAGGTTCCCAAAGTTCATCCTCGGATTCATACTGGCGTCGCTGCTCGTATCCACGGGAGTCTTTGACCCGAAGATTGCAGACGTCACAAAGCTGATTCGGGGATGGCTATTCGCCTTCGCCTTTGTGAGCATCGGTCTGGACACCAACTTCAGGGAGCTATTCAGACTGCAGGGTGGAAAGCCTGCCATCGCGTTCATCACAGCGCAGGTTTTTAATATCTTGCTGACACTGGTTGTGGCTTACCTAATCTTCGGGATACTTGNNCTCTTCCCGGTGAAACTCTGAATGCCAAATATCCGAAAGCTCAAGGAATCGTTCGCGGGCAAACTTCTGCCCGCATCTGCTTTTTTTTCCGGCATTATCCTGTTCGTAATCATCCTCACTCTCGCGTGGCGTTCGCTGCCCATTCTCACCGAGAAATCCCCGCTGGATCTTCTCACCGGAAGCTCGTGGCTGCCGTTCACGGGTGAGTTCGGCTTCTATCCGTTCATCCTGAGCACAGTTCTCGTTACCGTGCTCGCCCTTATCCTTGCAGTACCCCTGAGCATACTCAGCGCTGTGTACCTCTCCGAGTACGCGACCGAGCGCGTGCGCTCCAACGTCCTTCCTCTGATTGATCTACTTGCTGGCATACCCCCTGTTGTGTATGGTGTCTTCGG
>DUGO01000141.1 GCA_013331375.1 Candidatus Methanoperedentaceae archaeon
CCCAACAACCCCTCAGGAAACCTGGTACCCGAAAAGGATGTGCGTCGCGTGCTTGAATCCGTAGAGTGCATGGTGTTCCTTGACGAGGCATACGTCGAATTCGCTTCCAAGAGCCTTACCGGGCTTGTGCAGGAATACGATAACCTCATAGTCGGGCGCACGCTCTCCAAGGCGTTCGGGCTTGCAGGACTGCGCATCGGTTACGCGGTCGTGCCAGGCTGGGTGTCGGCGCCGTACATGAAAGCCATGACCCCTTTTGCAATAAGCAGGGGTGCTGTTGCAGCAGGGCTGGCAGCACTTGGCGACAGGGAGCACCTTGAGAAAAGCATACGCACGGTGATTGATGGGAGAGCCCGGATGATGGATGGTCTCAAAAAGCTCGGGATACATGCATTCGAGTCCCAGGCGAACTTCATACTATCTGACGTTGCGCCCCGTAGCGCGAAAGACATATGCGATAAGCTGCTCCGCCGTGGTATCATAGTCAGGGACTGCACATCATTCAGGGGCGCAGGGAACTCGCTTGTCCGCATAACCGTAGGCACACGCGAGCAGAACACACGCGTGCTTGCCGCGCTCGGCGAGATCCTGGGATGATGCACTCCGGGATGATTATTGCCCTGACCGGCACACCGGGCACAGGCAAATCCTCAGTGTGCATGCTATTGTCCGAAAAGTACAGGATCATTGACCTGAACGCGCTTGTTATCAGGGAAAAGCTTCATGATGGCAAGGACAGGGAGAGAGACACGCTTATAGTGGATACTGATGCGCTTGAAAAGCGTGTAAGGGCGCTCGTTGCAGATGAGATCTCGGACGTGATACTTGAAGGTCACCTGTCCCACCATCTCTCGATACCGGATGTGATTATAGTGTNNTATCGTGCTCAGGGCGCATCCTGTGGCTATAAGGAAGCGGCTCGGGAAAAGAAAGGACTATTCGTTTGCGAAAGTAAAGGAAAATGCGGATGCTGAGGCGCTGGATGTCATACTTGTGGAATCTGTGGAGAATCCGGATAAGGTGTACGAGATAGATACCACAGGCAAGCCAGTGAAAGAAGTGGCGGGAACTGTCGATGATATAATCCGGGCAGTCAAAAAGCAGGATGAGGATTTCCTGGCTCCGTTCAAGCCGGGAAAAACAGATTTCTTATCTGCGGGACTTTGACGAGAGCAGCAGACATCTATTTGCCATACATTTCTTTCATCTTTGCGTACATGTAATCGTATGCCTGGTTCACGGAATCGAGCTCACCGCGAAGCACAAGCAGGTTCTCGGGCTCAAGGTCGATTGTCTTCAGGGCAACTTTCCTCTTGCTCACCTCAAGGCTGAATTTTGATGCGGTCTCGATTATCAGTTTCTGGGGCACGCCTGGCGGTATGACAATCTCGTATGTGCCGGGCTGGGTATCCTCGGTCTTTGCGCGCTCAGTATCTTCAACGAATTCGTCGAAGCTTGCACCTGTATCCTTTTTCTTTTCTTTGACTGCCATAGGCATTGACAGTAATGGCTTATGGTAAAAAGTTTTTGGTGCGCTTCCCGAGATATGCCCACTGGTCGTACAGTCCCCTCTCATCCGTATTATCAATCAGCTCTCCAGCAACGCCATACTCTTCGAGCGCAGAGGCTACGATGTCAGCCTCTTCTTTCCTGTTCACTGTGACAAGCAGTGTTCCGTTATCTTTTGCGACCTTGACCGATTCATGCAGCATGAGCTTCCAGAGCCCTGCATTATAGGGATATATGGTTCCCATCATGAATCCTGCCACCATGTCGAAGCTTTTTTCAGTGAAGAACCTTGACAGCCGCGTAGCATCTATGACCGCGGTATCTGCCGGGACAAGAACGCCGTGCTCAAGTCCCTGGCATACCTGGCACTTGTCGAAATCTGTGCATAGCGGCGAGAATCCAAGGTCGTGCAGCGCGGCGGTCGCCATACCGTTCCCGCAGCATATCTCAAGCATGTCCACTGAGGTATCAAGGTCAAGCGTGCCGAGGAACTTTTTGAGCCGCCCGACCCGAGACCGCACGTACACCATGTCGTACGGCTCTTTTTTTTCCCTGCAATCAGGGCAAAGCTCCCTGTGTACAAGCTCGGTTGAATAGTATTCGCGGATTGCCCTGCGCAGCTCTTCGCCCGAGGCATGGACGGTCTCAGTGCTGCTCTTCCCGATGATTTCCTGCAAAAGCTGACAATACTCCGCGTTCCTGCCTTCGACCGGGGCGCAAACGGCATCAGTGAACACAGACCAGAACGCAGGGGTGTCATCAGTCTCTTCGTTGAATATCGCAAGTCCTGTGCAATCGCAGCCGCCGTCGATGATAATCGCACGCAGCCCTTCGCACCGGGCGATGTTTTGTAATAGCGGTATCGTGCGGGATAGCTCCCTCTCTGCAGCATAGCTGTCCTCAACAAAATAGATATTGTCGGACTCGTACAGGTTGAGAATGCCGTGGATAAGCATCTTGTCTAATCCTCGCCGTCATCTGCCTCGTCGTACTTATAGCTCGTGTCGCCGAGCATTGCGGCGCTTATCGAGTCCACGCCATCGAGCCATTCAGCCACAAAACCGTCAGGCACGCTCTCCATCGCCTTTTCAGGTATGCTCCCGCCTGACAGCACGCGTGCACCCACTTCTGCTATGTGCCAGAGCGCCCCGCTGATATCCTCTGCTTTTTCAGCTGCGACAGCTTCACTTACAAGGTCCTCAATGGATTTTTTCCGGTCGAACCCGCCCTCTATGTACATCTCGCATGATGCAAACACGCTGTTGAGCGAGAGCTGAATGGACTCGAGCATCAGGTCGACGTCATTATTGCCTGTCTCAACTCTCGCAAGTACGATTTCCTTTATTTCGGAAAGCGCATCCAGGGCATCGCTGGCTGCCATTACCTTGCGCTCGAATTTTGCAATCACCTTCAGGCATGCAAGAATAACATCATCTTCCATGTACGTGAATACGGCAGCGCTGCCGTCCTTGCCCTCGGCAGAATCAATCGTGAAGCCGCTCTCTTTTGCCTTGCCGACCCAGTTATTCCACCGCTCAGAGGTATAAAATGGCATATGGTACCCTGGCGCTGAACATGCTGGTGCCACAGGGACCATACCCGCCTCAGACGGAGCTGCCTTCTTCTTTCCCATGATTTGACCCTGTTCCGGCTGTATGTACGTACTCATACAAAAGACATGCGGTCGGAACTTCCGTGGCAGCCGGCTGGTGGTGTCGCATTTTTGCGTGTTCCGGTCCATCTCAGGGCACCATAAGGTTTATTAG
>DUGO01000162.1 GCA_013331375.1 Candidatus Methanoperedentaceae archaeon
AACAAGTTTGGTATTGGCTCAGTTGATTTCATAAATCTGTCTGCTCAGCATCCTCACCATCCACAGGCATCCCTCCGTGGCGGGTGCGCACTCCATCCGCCCCGCGCGCCCGTGCAGATAAATCGAAGGCGTGTGCCTCATCCCTCACGCGCGCCTCACACATCCACCCTGAATCCCAGCCCCACCTCGCTGGCAGGCTTCCCGCCCCTGATTCCCCAGTTCCAAAGAGGCTCCTCATGCAAAACTATTACAATATCATCGCCTTTAATGCCCGGATTCTTAGCAAGATTGTCAGCTATAGCCCTGTAAAGCTGCTTCTTGGCTTCGAGCGACCTCCCTTTGAACATCGTTATCTCGATTATCGTAATGTCACCTGTGTTGCTTGATAGGGCTTCGAAATTATCNNTCTGTGCGCAGTGTCTCATCTCCGAAATCCAGACCAAACTCTTTATATCATCCGACAACTACATATCATTGGGAGATTTTCACTACCGGGGAGGTTTATATATGGCTGGAACAACCGCGGGCAGCTTTGCGAAGCACACCGGAGAGCTTGTCATCACGCGCATTTTCGATGCGCCCCGAAAGCTCGTTTGGAAGGCATGGACTGAACCTGAGCAAATGAAGCGCTGGTGGGGACCTGAGGGCTTCACTGCGCCGGTCATCAAGATCGATTTGCGCGTAGGCGGGAAATATCTGAACTGCATGCGCGGAGCAGGTCCTGATGGAGTAATACGGGATTTCTGGAACACAGGCGTATATCGCGAAATCGTCCCGATGGAAAAGCTTGTCGCCACTGATAGTTTTGCAGATGAGAAAGGAAATGTCGTTTCGGCTTCGCATTACGGAATGAGCAGTGACTTGCCAAAAGAGTTCCTGGTGACCGTAACATTCGAAGAACAGGACGGCAAAACAAAGATGATATTAAGGCATGCTGGTATGCCTAAGGGCGAGCACATGGATCTGGCGCGGCAGGGCTGGAACCAGTCGTTCGACAAGCTTGCCGAAAGCCTGAAAGCAGAGAGCATACAGCAAAAGACCACGATTATCGCTGAATCGGGGAAACAGGAGATTGTCATCACGCGCGAATTCAATGCGCCGCGTGAGCTTGTGTTCAAAGCGTTCACCGACCCGGAGCTCTATGTGCAGTGGATAGGACCGCGAGGACTCGTCACTACACTCGAGAATTTTGAGCCAATAAGCGGCGGAAGCTGGCGATTTATCCAGAAAGATGCAGCAGGCAATGAGTTTGCATTCCATGGGTGAATCATGAGGTCTTGTTCCCTGAGAGAATTATCGGCACATTTGAGTTTGAAGGCTTGCCGGAAAGAGGGCATGCCATTCTCCAGACCGTGAGGTTTGAAGCTTTGACGGGCGGAAGGACACGGGTCATATCACAGTCTGTCTTCCAATCAGTTGCGGACCGTGATGGTATGCTCCAGTCATGCATGGAAATAGGTGTCAATGAGGGGTATGAACGCCTCGATGAGCTTCTGGAAAGAATGCCGAAATAGGATCCGGGAGGAAATCTAACCTATGCAAAAAATCACCCCACACCTGTGGTTTGACAGGGAGGCGAAAGAGGCTGCTGAATTCTATACGGCTATCTTCCGCGAGATCTTCGAGCCCTCCCAGGGCATGTCAGAAATAAAGGACATGTCCGTGCTTCACAATACGCCTTCAGGCGACACGGATATTATTACCATCGAACTTCTGGGGCAGGAATTCACTTTAATAAGCGCAGGTCCGCTTTTCAAATTCAACCCATCCGTATCATTTCTCATTGCCTGCAGGACAAAAGACGAAGTCGATGCGCTGTGGGAGAAACTCGCGGAAGGCGGCATGGCGCTCATGGAGCCTGGCGAATACCCGTTCAGCGAAAAATATGGCTGGACGCAGGACAGGTACGGTCTTTCCTGGCAGGTGATGTTCATGGGCGACCGCAGGATAGGGCAGAGAATTATCCCGACGCTCATGTTTGTCGGCGCTGTGTGTGGTAAGGCGGAGGAGGCGATCGATTTTTACGCATCGGTGTTCCATGATTCCGAAGTTGGTGATATCCTGCGCTATGATAGGGGCGAAGAGCCTGACAAGGCAGGAACAGTAAAGCATGCAAGCTTCATACTCGAAGGTCAGGAGTTTGCTGCCATGGACAGCGCCCTTGAACATCACTTTTCGTTCAACGAAGCCATCTCATTCATAGTGCACTGTCGTACCCAGGAAGAGATAGGCTACTACTGGGAAAGACTATCAGCAGACCCAACAGCAGAACAGTGCGGCTGGCTCAAGGACAAATACGGACTTTCATGGCAGGTTGTCCCAACTGACATGGAAATGATGCTCAGGGAAAAAGACCAGGAGAAACTGGCGCGGGTCACCGAGGCTTTCCTTAAGATGAAGAAGTTTGACATTGAGGAATTGAGAAAGGCTTACGAAGGGAGATGATTCAAAGGGAGATGCCATCAAAAAACTTTATGCTGAATACTCTTGACGAGTCTTATCGATTACGTTTATTGCAGTTAGAATCATCCATTTGTGCTTCATAGGGTCCTATCCTTTTCTCAAGTCTGAGTTCCCCCCGGATGAGAAAAATAACCCCCTATTTTACATGGGGCTGGCACGACCGACGGGTCTCACCGAAATAGGACTGAAGGCAATATTCAAAGGCGATAGTATCTATAAAAATTAATTACATAATTTTATTTGCTTTCTTTTCCAGATGGCTGCCATAGAAAGAACTGCTGCCGCAAGGTGCGCTTCAAACGCCGGCACTTTTATTACCTGGTTTTCCGCGCTCAACTTCATCAGCCAGGCGTCAGCTTTGCCTCCCATCGAATACTTGACCGGGTTTCCTGTAATCAAATAGCCTCCATCTGAGGTCTGAAAGATGGAGCTTGCGATATGATTGTTCTCATCTTGCATCATGCTCCATACTTCATTCCCATCCGCATCGGTTCTGATTATCCAGGCATTTATATCCCCGAATCTGAATTCCCATAAGATCAATGGATAACTGCTGCCCGCCACAACATATCCACCATCTCTTGTAAGGCTGACATGCGAAGCCCTGTATCCGTTGAATTTCTGTTTCCATTGTATGTCGCCGAACGCATCAATCTTCATTAACCATGCTTCACTACTGCTGTACAGATTGGCTCTTAAATAATGAAATCCATAGAATGTTGAGCCTGCAAGTATATATCCACCATCTTTTGTCTGCCGAACAGAGGATGGAAGGTCCTCACCAAATGTCCTGTTCCACTGC
>DUGO01000061.1 GCA_013331375.1 Candidatus Methanoperedentaceae archaeon
CACACTTGCGGTTGCTGTGGGAGCGGTGGCAGTGGGGGCGCCTTCGTAGCGCTCGGGGAGGATGTAGGGGTTGGCGATGGTGAACTCGATTGTTTTGTCGTAAGTGCTTCCGTAACGATTGTCCTCTTTTCTGTGAAATTGCGCGAAGACATTTATAGGGGCATTTCCATTTGTCCAAGCGCCGTTCGGTGCAATAACCCATCTGTAAGTTTTCGTCCATCCAGAAGGTACATCATAATTATCAATTGTCTCTCCTATATTTGGTCCGTCCACAACTTTATATGCTTCAGTGACAAGCGGATTTGTCAATTTTACAAAAACATGACCACTGATGTTAGAGGTCACGGTTACTTTGATTTCAGCCGGTTCACCGATTTTTAATTTTGCATCATAAACGGTTGCCTCTTTTCCATTGAACCAAGCATTAGCAAAACCATAGTCATTTCCCATCGGCTCGGCGTTGACCGCAACGATTGACGCGATTACTGAAGCAATTATTAAAATACCAAATTTCATAAGTCCACATCCTACTTTATTTCTCCAAAATATGGTGAAGTCTCAATAATTCCCTTTTCGGTATCCCCAATTGGTTTGCCAGGGGGGACGGCAATAAAAGTACCTGTTGTAAAACCGAATTTGATTGGTTGATTATATCCGATACGTCGACCACTAATGGGATCTAAAACTTCCCCCTCCCTGCGCACATACACCTGTGCCTCGTGCCCGAATATCGGGTTGGGGTGCACCTCATTATCAGCATCGCACACAGTGAACTTATTCATCTTGCCCTGCACCTCTATCATCCATGCATTGAACATCACCATGGGATTCGTGGGCAGTACCGGGATGCCTGTAGGTCCGAACACATTGATATTCCTGACACCCAGCGTTATCAGCGTCTTGTTGCTCTGATTCATGTACAGGTAGTCCGGCTCCTGGTCGAGCGCAATCGTCACGTTCTCGCTCCATGCCTCAAGCCCCTCCGCAGCAGTGCCGTTCGAGTCCACAGGGTACGCCCTCATAGTTAACCCTATCGGAAATATCACACTGTCCATCAGCTTGGCACCGTTGCGGGCTGCACTCTTCGCATTCGCTGCACCGTCTTCGCTCATGTTCCTGTCAAGCTCGCTATCGATAGTATCAGCCACATCATTGTACGACTTATTTATCCTGTACTTCACCTCATCCACATACCATTCACGCACAAGCGATACCGTCTTTATGCCAGCGCTCTCGTACGAGCCGTTCCCGTAATACTTTCCCTTATCAACATAATCCGATTCATTGGTCCCAATCTGATTGATAAGGTCGCTCGCGACAGCCCTCATCATATCAGACGGCACTGGATAGGTCTCGAAATTGATACTCGAATTTGAGCTGACCTCGGCATTAATCCTGCGCGTGATCTCATCCGCCCAAGCCTGAGCCACCTCAGCCGACCATTTCCCTTCGGATGTCCGGACAACCCCGTCAAGCGTGTCCCACTTCAGTGTTGCACCCGTGAGCCCGTACGTCTTTACCACGTCCATCTTGCCAGTATTGAACGTGCCGCCGATATACACAGCTATCGTGCCTTCAAGATTCGAGTCGGTCGGCTCTATCGCGATGTATGTGTCATTTGATATGAAATCCACCAAAACATCCTTCGTGTAAAATGCATCTGCAACATCATTCACCGTACGGTTCGACGTACCGGCAGTATTCAGGTGCAGGGTATAATCAGAACTGCTTGAGTTGAATACCCGCAGTGTGACATTTTCATTCTGGTAATCCTGCACAATCGTGTAAACACGCACAATCTTGCAGACGGATTTGCTATCTATGGTATCACATCTTTCGTATGAGTAGTGCCACTTGTGGTCCCTCACCCAGCGTATGCTCCACAACTCACCATAAAACATGTACCCGCTGCGGTTCGTAATGTTCAGGAGTACAGGCTCAGATGCAGGCTTCCATGCGGAAGCACCGTCATCGTCAGGGTAACCATCATGTTCGCCGAACTCGATATCATACTGGCGCCTCGACACATCTGTGTACATCATGGCGCTGTACGAAGCAGTCATTATCTCGTTTATCTTATTCGCGACCTGCGAGCCGCTGCCGTTGTTCAGCTCGTCCATGATTGACGATGCATTGTAGCTGCGGCTTTTTTCAGCAAAATAGAACTTCGATGCGTTTGTCGGGTCGCCCGTGGAGTTGAACGCCTCCTGCCTGGTATCTATCTTCATACTACCGTTAACCAGGGACGTGTTGGTATATGCATCCGCTGCAGATGTACCGCGCGACCTTGCGACATACTCCACAAGGCTCATAGGGTCAACAGAATTGAACACGAACCCCTGGTCAAGCAGCAGGGCACCGTTGACGATTGACTCAAGCCCGGGATTGTCCACGATATTGCGCGGCGCGGTCTTGTAGTACTGTAAGTACCCCCGAGCCCAGGTATATGCGTTCGCGATTGCTGTGACCTCAGCCATCGCAGCATTCGTGCCGTTGATGCGCTCGCCGTACTCTGAGGTCAGGTCGCGCAGCATGGGATAGCGTGAGGTCACGAGCGTGCTGACTGTGATGTTCCTGTCCATGACCACCCTGCCGGTATCGGTACTCCTTACCTCCACTCGCATGGGGACTGACGCAAGCCAGTACGTATCGTACCCGCTATCCCCGGGTGCGAGCACCGGCGGTTCAAGCGGCCGGTTAAGCTTTGTACGCACCCTATGCAGCTTGAAATCGCTCCAGTGCCCGGGCGGCTTCACGTTGACAGTGTAGCCCTTATAGACAAACGAATCGTACATGTAGTTGGATTCAAGGTACAGGAACAGGCTACGGTTCATCATCGCCTTTGCCCAGTTCATATTGAACTCTTCCACGCTGCCCGTTGTGTTGTACTCGCTTGAGTTCACAGGCACTATGACCGGTGTCTCGCCAAGTTTTTTCAGCGCATCCATGCCTGCATAATTGAGTGCGCGGGCGAGGTCAGCCTCTGCGTACAGTAAGGCGCTGTCGGGTGCTGTTATCCCTGTATCCAGTGTCATGCTTCCTGCCGCGCGCACGTCCATCCGGTTGATGGCGATTGACGTGCCCACTGCTGTAATGAGCAGGATATGGCCTATAAGTGCGAACGGGATGCGTGCGGTATCGTCGCATGTAAAGCGTTCATACGCGCGGCGAACCCTTGCCGTGATAACCTGTCCCATCTCTGCTTTATCATCCTCCATACCCATGTGCTGCGCAGTGGATGTAGGGAACTATTAATAAATATTGCGGTTTGGATTGGGAACTCAGGATAGGAACTCCATGAAGGTCACATTCCCCATGCACTTCAGTTCCTTATTACTCTTCAATCCACATGAATACCGAGCTGCGCCAGGGCTTTCTTTGCAGTCTTAGTCCCGACGATAGTCGCGACACGGTCAAAGTCCGCATGGCGCAGCGCCTCGGTGTCATGGTATCCCGCATTGTAGAGATTTCGCGCCCGCACGCGCCCGATGCCGCGGAGCTTTATCAGGTCGAGTAGCTCCGCGCGTGCACCGTACTCTATCCGCATGCCAAGCTCCCTCGAGTCATGCGTGTATTCTGTGCGCTTGAACGCAGACAGCTCAGCCAGTGAGTGCATGAGCCACTGCGCGGTATCCGCAAGCGCCCGGATATCCCCCGGACCCACGCCGAACCTCTTTGTGATATCGTCCTCATGGGATTCCTCAACCCATTCACGAATCAGGAGCGCTGTCTTCACCTCAGAGAGGAACCGCTCGTACTCCCTGTCGGATTCACGGGGTATATGCACGAATTCGTCACTGTAGTGCGCCACGATTTCGCCTATCCAGTCGTAGTCGTCAGAGCGAAGATAAATGCGTCTGATGTCGGGTGTCTTGCAGATCAGGTCAAGTAGAGTGAGTGGGGTGACCTGCGCCTTATGCATATCATCGAGCCCGTGCAGCATCATCGAAGCAGACAGCGGGTCTATGTAGAGCCTGGAAACAAGAGCCCCGAGTTTTGTGGCATGGAGACCGCCTGCAGTCGATATCATGCCCTCGGTTTCGAGGAACCCGAGAACCTTGTTGATGATAGCATCAAGCATGAGCTGCGCCTGCTGGCATGCGTAGAACGTGGTGCCCATGAACCTGTCGAGCTCCACCCTCGTATTTGCGAACCCGGTGGCTATCGTCGATAAAATGTGTGTGCGCAGCGCATTTTCACTTCCGAGCTTTGACCATATCTTTTCAACATCCGCAAGAACATATTCGCGCATGAGTTCCTCAAGTTCATCGTATGTTTTTGCGATAAGAACAGATTCACCATAAGGATCAAGATGCGGCC